>CALHWG010000020.1 GCA_938036745.1 uncultured bacterium | reverse complement strand
TGCGTTATTGGTGTGGAGGGTTGAGAACACCAAATGCCCAGTCAGCGCCGCCTGCACGCCGAGGTTGGCAGTTTCACCGTCACGGATCTCACCAACCATCACAATATCAGGGTCAAGACGCAAAATAGAACGCAATCCCGCTGCAAAAGTTAGTCCAACTTCAGCATTAACTTGAATCTGATTTACACCGTCCATCTTGTATTCAACAGGGTCTTCGAGAGTAATAATGTTTACCGAATCATCTTTAATCTCTTTAATCAATGCATAAAGCGATGTTGATTTACCAGAACCAGTTGGACCAGATGTTAAAACCATTCCATTCGGAGCAGCAATCCCCTTTCGAATTGTTCGAAGAGCTCGCCCAGCATATCCCATTTCTTCAAGATTAAAAGAATTACCCGTTTTATCAAGCAAACGAATCACGACTTGCTCACCCCAAACAACTGGCGAAATAGCGATACGAAGGTCGACTTCTTTATCTCCAACAGCAACGGCAAACTGACCATCTTGTGGCACGCGGTGCTCATCGATCTTTAAGCTTGAGAGAATCTTAATACGTGAAATTAAAGCCGGCTCAATACTCTTTGGTAAATTCATAATTTCTCGAAGAACACCGTCTATTCGACAGCGAATTTTCAAAGATTTTTCAAGCGGTTCAATGTGAATATCGGATGCTTTTGCGCGAACAGCATATTCCAAAATTGTATTCAAAGCTTTCGAAATCGGTGAGTCCTGCACGATTGTTTGAACCTGACGTTTCGATTCTGCTTCCGCCTGAGTTTGCGCATCAACATTTTCGGCCAGAGCATCAACACCAGAAAGATCAGTTTTATATTGATCTAAAATATGCCTAATTGATTTTTGGCTCGCCATAAATACTTTTAGAGGGCGCTGAATCAGACTAGAAAGATAGTCAACGGCTTGAATGTTCGTGGCATCAAGCATTGCAACAGCAATTCGCCCCTGAACTTCAGCAATTGGAACCGCCATATTTCGTTCAGCAATATCAACTGAAATTAAATCAAGAGTCTCTTGCGGAATGGTAGTATTTTCAAGATTGACATAGGGAATCCCCGAAACATGAGCTGTCGCGTGAATAAGAATTTCATTATCAAGAAACTTATGCTCAATCATATAAGACATTAGAGACTGATTATTCAAACCAGCCTCTTTTATAGCCAACTCAATTTTTGATTCTTGAATAAGACCCTCTTCAACAAGGATTTTCGCAAGCCTATCCTGAATATCATTGGTTAATAATGTCATTACATTCCTTTTTGAATTATTTAATATTTATTGTCCAATATTAATTTGAACCGTTGGATTGATAGCATCCTTATTAAAAATTTCACTACTTGGTTTTACATATTCGTTCGAAATTGGTTCAGTAGTCTTAACCTCATAAGTTTGCTCAGAAAATCCACCCTGAGCCAAAGAGTTAATAACTAAATATGAAATCAAAACGCTAAAGCCCGCAATCAAAACAATCATCGCAATATCAGTTTTTTTCATTATTTTGACCCTCCTGTAGTGCTTGAGTTTTGAGTCTTACCAGTTCCAGTTGTAGAAGTTGCTGGTTTTGCAGTTTCGTCTGCTTTAACTTTCTTGCTTTCAAGCTTCATTGTATATTTAGGATAATAGTAGGCTTTTGCAGAAAAGTTAAGACTAAATCTGTTAAGCGAACGCTCGAATTTAAAACTCGTAATATTTATTGCTCGAATTGATCTTTCCATCTTTCGAACAGTGTTAATTAGATTATTAAGTGCTTCATCTTGAGATTTAGCAACTCGTGCTGAATTTGAGCCTTCACCCTGAAAACCTGCAGAAATTGTTGCTGAAAATTGAATATCTTTCACACCTTCTGGGATTTTATTTGGATCTTCAACACCGCTAGTTGCTGATGAACTAGAGGAATTTGATGCCGAGCTTGAGCCTGAAAGACTTTTGTTTGCAGATTCAGCAGAGTCAATGCTAAATGAATCAAGAGTCACGCCTTCAGAAAAAATATTCTTTTCAAGGCTAGCTGCAAGAGCAGCAGCATTCTCGCTATCAGGCAAGGCGTCAGCAATAACGCGCAAACCGCCATCTTCGGCGTTAGATTTCAATTTTTGTTCATTAAGATTTAGATCGGTCTCCAATGAGCTTAACTTACTCTTTAAATCTTCAATATTTTGGATATTTTTTTGAATTGTTGAGATACTTTTATCTTGTTCACCAAGAACTTTAGCATTAAATGTAAAAATCCTAAAAAGATAAATCATCCCAACAACAGATGCGCCGGCAATCAAAGCAGCACCAGCAACTGCCAAAAACATCGTTTGGTTAGCCTTATTGATGGCATTCCGCTTCAAAAAAGCTACTTCTTTATTTTCACCCATTATTTATTCTCCTTTTCAGAATCTTTTTTTGAATTTTGAGTAAAAATTCCAGCAGGAACCTGAATAGTTGAGTCTGTTACATTCTTTCGACCAAGAGCTTTTACAGCAAAGTTTTTCGAAGAAAATTTCAAAGCTGCTTCATTTAATTTAAAGTTAACGGCAAAACGCAAAACACTTTGACCTTGTTCGTTAGTTCCAAGCGAGCTTTCATTTCGAACAACCGATCCTTCATCAGCAAGCATGCAGATATTAGCGTCTTTCTCAACTTCACTAGCCTTACATTGAGAGCCTTCACCATCATAAATAATTTGTGAATATTTAATTGTTTTAATAAAAGCTTCAAGGGCTGGAAAACCATTGCCTGCTTGACCTTCAATTGAAACGATTCGAGTTTCAGGGTCATAATTCACTGCAGAAAACTGAACAGCGTTTTCACCAGTAGTCTGAATTGCTGGTAAAATTGTCCCAATCAATCGTGAAGTATCTGGTGAAGCATTTCTAATTTTTTGAATTGCATTAAGCTGATTTCGAAGAGTAGCCGCCGTTTCCCCATCTTTAATTTTTTGCATCTCAGCAAATTTGTCTGAGATTTCATTGGTTTTCAAGCCCATAACAAATTGCTGACCTTGAGTTGTCAAGAACAATAAAACTACTCCCGCAAGCATCGCACCACCAATAATTATAGATACAAAAGTAACTATATTTCTAAGTTGCTGAGCTTTAATAAGATCGCGTTTAACATCCGGCAAAAGATTAATTTCAATCATTATTTATTACTCCTTTCGGCTAAACCTACAGCGACCGCAAATTCATTTCCAACGCTTGCAACCTGCTGTTGATATTTCGCAGGAACATTAATATTTTGGAAAGGATTTGCAGAATAAGACTGAATTCCAGTTTTCGAAGAAACATATTCTGGCATTTGTGGAATAATTCCAGAAAATCCTGAAAGTGAAATTACCCCAACTTGAGTATTTTGGTATTTTGTTCCTAAAAATTTTATTGATTTAGCGATTTCTTGAACGAAATTCTCAAGAGTCATTTCGATAGCTCTAAAGACTTGGCCCTCTAGTTTGTCTTGGGCTAAGCCGAATTTCATAATAAATTGTCGAGCTTGATCTTCTTTAATATTCAAATTTTGAGTAGCAGATTTAACCAAGCTTGATATTCCAGTAGGAATTGTACGAACAAGCCTTGGAGCACCTTGATATACAATAGATAAGTCAGTAGAAAGCTCACCCATATCAATAATTAGCTGAGCCTGATCGGATTGGTTAGGCATAAATAAAGCACGAGTCATTGCTAAAGAATCAGGTTCGCTTGCAACTACATTCAAGCCTAGACCTTCAATAAATTCCATCTTTTCTTCGCTATAAGTTTTAGCTGTACTTGCAAGTAAGATCTCCAATGAATCAGGGTTGGAAGGAGACTCTCCAAGAAGAGCCCAGTCGACTTGAGCGTCATCAACCGCCATTGGAATATACTGGTCAACTTGATATTTTATGTTTTTTTGTAATTCTCGCATGTCCTGCTTTGGTACTTCGAAAATTGTCGTGAATGTCTTCTGGGACGTAAGACTAATCGCTACATTTTTTGTTTTAATATCGCTCTGCCCAATCATTGTTGAGATAATTTCTCCCAAACGACGGCGGCTTTCATCAGAATTACTTAAAACTAATTGAGGGTCGACTGGTGTATAACCGAGGCCAACCAAATTCCAAGAATTCTCTCCAGCTTTCGAAAGTTGGACAGCACGAATCGCATTTGTTCCAATATCTAACGAGAAGAAATCGCCCACACCTTTAATATTAATCATGCCTCTATTTTAACATAAACGTAATTAAAAAATCAAGCTTTTTTATTTTTATTTTACAAACTTTTATGTTAAAATAAAAAGACATTAAAAGGAGATTTTATGAGTTTATCAATTGGAATTGTTGGACTACCAAATGTTGGTAAATCAACACTATTTAACGCACTAACTAATAATGATATTTTAGCAGCAAATTACCCTTTTGCAACAATTGAGCCAAATACTGGAATTGTGCCAGTGCCAGATTTGCGCTTAAACAAATTAGCTGAAATTTATGGATCACAAAAAATTATTCCAGCAACAGTAACTTTTGTTGATATTGCCGGTCTAGTTGCGGGAGCTTCGAAAGGTGAAGGTTTAGGTAATAAATTTCTTGCAAATATTCGCCAATGCGACGCAATTGTTCATATTGTTCGAGCTTTTGTGAATAATGATATTGTTCATGTTTCGAATGAAGTTAACCCAAAAAATGATATTGAGGTTATTAATACTGAGTTAATTTTAGCAGATATTCAAACTATCGAAAACCGCTTGCCCAAACTCCAAAAAGAAGCAAAGGCAAAACCAGCTCTTCGAAAACAAGCTGAATACTTGAACAAATTAGTTGAACAACTTCAAGCTGGAGTTCTTCTCTCTTCAATAGAAGATTTAGATTACGAAGCAATTCAAGATTTACATTTGCTAACTGCAAAGCCCGTAATTTATGTGTTCAATGTTGATGAAAATACTTTAACCGATGAGACTAAAAAAGAAGAACTTTCAAAAATGGTTCTTCCTGCAAAGTCAATATTTGTATGCGCCAAGTTAGAGGAAGAGCTAAAAGGCTTAAGCGAGAAAGATTCGAAAGATTTACTCGAAAGCTACGGAGTCCAAGAAACTGGTTTGAACCAGATGATCCATGCTGCCTATGACACACTTGGACTACAAAGTTATATGACAGCAGGGCCAAAAGAAGTTCATGCCTGGACAATCAAGAAAGGATGGACAGCTCCACAAGCTGCAGGAGTAATTCATACAGATTTCGAAAGAGGTTTTATTGCTGCACAAGTTATTGACTTTAACGATTTAATTGAAGCTGGAAGTGAGCTTGAAGCAAAGAATCGTGGAAAAATTCGAACTGAAGGTAAAGAATATATTATGTCACCAAATGATGTTGTTGAATTTAGGTTTAACGTTTAAGATAATAAAAACCGCATACGATATTGTGCGGTTTTTATTTTTGTATAAATTATTTATTCAATACTTTCAGAATATAAAATCTCTCTTGATTACCCTTAAAGCCTTTTACTCCACTATCTCTTTTATCTTTTATGTATAAATTATTTATACGACACCAATTTTCGAATTCTTGAAGTATTCTTCTTCGGTATGAATTATTTTTAACGATACCGTTAGTAGTTCTATTTCTGCCTGCCTCAAATTGTGGCTTAAACATTGCAATTATTAGTGTGTCTTTATTAGATAATTTTGCAACACTTGGTAAAATTTCTTTTATAGATATAAAACTAACATCAATAACAACTAAATCAATTTTTTGACTAGTGTTAAAATCTCTTATATCTGTTTTTTCATGAAGTTCAACTTTTTTATTCACTCTTAACTTTGGATGAAGCTGGTTTGTGCCAACATCGACAGCAATAACTTTTTTTGCACCATTCCTCAATGAATAATCCGTAAATCCACCAGTGCTTGATCCAACATCTAAGACAACTTTATCTTTAAAATTAATTTTCATTATTTTTGAAACACTTTCAAGCTTAAGACCTGCCCTTGAAACATATTGAATATCTTGAAGGAGCTTTATCTTCGAATCAATATTAGTAAAAAATCCAGGCTTAGTCCTTTTTATACCATCAACAAAAACTTTACCCAGTTTAATATAGCTCTCAGCCTGAGAACGGCTATCAACTATCTTTCTTTGAGTTAATAAAATATCTAATCTAGCTTTCACATTGTATATTATACCACATTTCATCTTAAAAATATATACAAGCTTATTGTTCAAATTTTTTATACAATAAAAATAAGCTGGTTCTTAAGATTCCAGCCTATTTCTTAATAATAACCTTAATTATTTTTGGCGTTCTCGATATTCACCCGTTGAAGTATCAACAGAGATAACATCATTTTCCTTAATAAAGGCAGGTACTTTAACTGTAATTCCAGTTTCAAGTTCAGCATCTTTCAAAACGCTTGAAGTTGTATCACCCTTTACTACATTTTCAGTATAAACAACTTTCAACCAAACATTTTTAGGTAACTCAACATTAATAACTTTTCCATCAAAAAATTGCAAATTCAATTCTTCTGCTTCTTTCAAATATCCAGCAGCTTCATCAATAATTTCCTTCGAAAGTTGAAATTGCTCAAAAGTCTCCGGGTCCATAAAATGAAAATCTTCACCGTCATTATAGAGATATTGAACTTTTTTATTCGAAACCTCTGCTGGCTCAACTTTATCTTGACCCTTAAAAGTTTTTGGTAATAAAGCTCCTGTAATAAGATTCTTAATTTTTAAACTTACGATGCTTCCACCGCGACCGACAACTTTTTGGTTATACTCAACAACTCGATATGGCTGACCATCAAGCTGAAAAACTACACCTTTTTTTAGATCAGTTGGCTGATACATTTTCCTCCTTAAATTATTTTAAAAATAAATCTTCCCTACCCAGTTTTGAGCAAGGAAGATTCGAAAATCAATTAAGCATTTGTTACGAATGCTAGCAACGCCAAATGACGAGCTCGTTTGATAGCAACCGTCAATTGTCGTTGTTGTTTAGCGCTCAAACCAGTTTTTGTAGCTGGCTCAATTTGTCCATAAATGTTAACAAATTTTTGCAAAGTTTTAACATCTCGGTAATCAAAATACGCTGGGATTTCTCGTTTAAATCGTTTAGCCATTTTACTCCTTAATTAAATTAGAATGGAATATCGGATAGGTCGATTGGTTCATCTGAAAAGTCATCGCCGATAGTTGGCTCTTCATTTTTTTGTACTGAAGATGCGCTTCCACTGCGATTTCCATCACTCACAAAGCTAAATTCTTCAACTACAACATCAATCGCACTTCGATTTTTGCCAGTATCTTTATCTTGCCAAGTTCGTTGTTGCAAACGACCGCTTACAAGTAGTTGGCGACCTTTCGATACATATTTCGAAATTGTTTCGCCAGTTTTACCCCAAGCGGTGCAGTTGATAAAGCTGGTTTCTTCTTGGCGTTCACCGTTAGTACTATTCCAAGTTCGGTTGATAGCAAGAGTGAAACTTGCAAGATTTTGGCCGTTTGGAGTTGTTCGAAGTTCTGGGTCTGCAGTTAAGTTTCCCATCAAAATTACTTTGTTAAAAGCCATAACTATCTTCTATCCTATTCTTAAATTATTTTTCTTCTGATTCTGCAACTGGTCGTGCTTCTGCTTTAACAAGCAAATATCGCAAAACTTCGTCGGTAATGTTCAAAGTGTTACTGATTTTTAGAGGTGCAGCAGCTGGAAGTTTAACATCCATTGCAACATAAATTGCAAAATCCTGACCTTCAATAGTGTAAGCAAGTTTTTTCTTACCCCAGTTGTCTTCTTTTGCAATTTCACCGCCGTTAGTAGTAATCAAACTTCGAACTTTATCAAGCACTTTTTCAAGATCGCTTTCGAAGTCTGGATGAACAAGAACTGTAAGTTCGTAATCCTTCATTTTTACTCCTTTGGTTAAAGCCTATTCTTTCAAATAAGCTGAGCTAATATTCTTTTAGATTATATCATTTTTAGAGAAAAAAATCAATAAAACTCTAATATTTCTTTAATTTTAAAAATCTATTAAACTATTAATAATAGATATTGAAATTTTCAAAAATAAAAAATCGGCAAATTATTCACCGATTTCTTCATAGCTTGAAACTAAAACCTCGCGAGGTTTTGAACCGTTTGGCGGACCAACAATTCCTTTATCTTCCATATCATCGATCAATTTTGCGGCACGACTATAACCAATTCCGAGCCTACGTTGCAAATAGCTAGTTGAAGCTTTTCGTGCTTCGATTACAATTTTCACAGCTGTTTCGAAAGTTTCATCAGCCGAAGAGCTACCGCCATTCATCACAACACCGCCCATTGAGCTTGGTGTTTGTACTGGTTGCGAAATAACTTCGTCATTATATTGTGGAGGTCCTTGCGAACGAATAAAATTGGTTACTCGTAGAACTTCCTCATCGGTTACCCAAGCTCCCTGAACACGTTTCAAATTAGAAGCTCCATTCATATAGAAAAGCATATCACCATAACCAAGGAGTTTTTCAGCACCACCACGATCAAGAATTGTTCGAGAATCACCATTTGCCGCAACCTTAAAAGCAATTCGACTCGGAACATTACCTTTAATCAAGCCCGTCACAACGCTAACAACTGGTTTTTGAGTTGCAAGAACAAGATGAATTCCAACTGCGCGCGCTTTTTGAGCAATTCGTACAATCATAGCTTCAACATCTTTTGAGGCCGCCATCATCAAGTCAGCAAGCTCATCAACCACAATTACGATATATGGCAAAGGCTCAAGAAGTTTTGGCTCTTCCCCTTCTGATATGTTCCTCTTGATTTTTTCGTTTTTCGAAATTACATGCTTATTATAGCTCTTGATTTCTTTAATTTTTTCATCAGCTAAAACACGATAGCGCCGCTCCATTTCATTCACTGCCCAGCGAAGAGCTGAGAGTGCTTTTTCGGAATCATTAATAATTGGCGTTAAAAGATGTGGAATATCTTCATAAGCGGTCATTTCTACAACTTTTGGATCAACCATAATTAACTTCAATTCGCTTGGAGAATGGCGATAAAGCAAGCTCGTTAAAAGTGCGTTCATCATTACAGATTTTCCTGAACCAGTTTGACCAGCAATCAAAAGATGCGGCATTTTTGCCAAATTTCCAACAACCGGATGACCAGAGATATCTTTGCCTATTGCAAAAGTCAGCGGGTCGTGTGAGTTTTTCCATTCCTTCGAATCTAAAACACCGTAAAGCCGCACATCGGCCGACTTCAAATTTGGAATTTCAATACCAACTGCACGTTTTCCTGGAATTGGAGCTTCAACGCGGATCGCTTCAGCCGCCAAATTTAGAGCAATGTTATCACTAAGATTTTCAATTCTGCTTAATTTAACGCCACTTTGCGGAACTAAAGTATATTGAGTTACTCTTGGGCCAATATTTGCGGCTTCCATTTCAACTTCAATATTAAATTCACTCAAAGTATTCTTAATTGTGCGTGCATTTTGTTCAACATCACCAGCATCAGCAGGAGCTTGCGATTGCTCAAGTAAACTAAAATCTGGCGCTTTCCATTTTGAATCATCAAAAATATGCCCAGTATTTTCTGGTTTTTTGGTTTCTTCTTTCGAAAACTTTTCCAGCTTCTTTGAAATTCGCATCAAGCCTTTTTTCTCTTTTGGCTCATCTTTTTCTTGTGATTTTTTATCTAATACTGCAACGCCAGCATTTAGTTTAATTTCTGGTTCTTCTTCAGCAGAATCGTTAACTTTTTTCAATAGCATTGATTCTTTAGCTTTTTCGAAAACCTTGGCATTTTTAGATTCATTGGCAAAATCGCTAGTTTTAAGCATTTCGCCAATCTTTTTAATCACCACAATTGGTGAAACTCTTAAAATCGAAGAAGCGTAATTGAAATTAATAAAAGATAGATAATTGCTGCCACCATTGAATTAACCATTGCTAGCATAATTTTATTCGAAACTTCTCCGCTCCAACCTCCATAATGAACACCAGCTGAAGTTTTAAATAGACCAAAAAATCCACTTAGCCAAATTAAAATTAGAATTAGCCCAAAAGTATTTAAAATTGGAAATCGATTTTGCTCATCACGAAAGATTTCAACAGCAATAAAAATCAAAACTGCTGGCAAAAAGAAAGTTGCCCAGCCCATAAGCCCAAGAAGCGCTTTATGAATTGCAACCAATGCTGAACCGCCAGCGCCGAACCAGCTTAAAACAAGAAAAAGTGAAAAAGCAATCAAAATAACTGCACCAACCTGTGCCCAAAAACCAGCCGGCAAAACACTTTGTTTTGGAGCTGAAACTTTTTTAGATTTACCTTTTGTTGATTTTACTTGTTTTTTAGCCATAATCAATTTATATTATATCACAAAAACGTTTTTTCGAAAACTATTTTTAACTCTTTAATTTGCTAGCAATTTCAAAAATTGTTGACTCAACTAAATTCCAAGGATCAACACTTTCAGTTTTAATAATTTCATCTACCTGCGTGAATTTTGAAACAATCTCAGCAAGTTGGCTTTCACTCAAATTTTGCACAAAATTCTCCATTTTTCCTAAAGCCCAAGTATTCGCACCAATTTCTTTAGAAATTTCTGCCGTAGTTTTCCCAATATTTTTACCGATTTTTAAGGCTACTAAATTAAAAATTTGTGTTGAAATCATTCCTAAAAAGCGAAAAGCTCCGTCTTCGCCATCTGTAATTTTTAATTTCGAAAACTCCTCTTGTAACTTCAAAATATCGCCCAAAAACATCATTTCGATAATAGCAAATGCATTGCTCTCAATATTCTGCGGAACAAATTCACGAATATTTTGCTCATTAGCCTCACCAATTAACGCTATTTTTTCGATTGCATCACGTATTCGCCATTCATCAACACCAACCCAAGAAATTAAAAAATTCGCCGTTTTATTATCAAGCGATAAACCTTGTTTTTTTGCAAAAAGTCGTGCAAACTCTGCCAAATTTTTCGAATCTCTTTCGGTTAAATTCTTAAATTCGTATAATTCAACAATTTTCGAAATCGCCTTATAAACAACTGAGCGCTTATCAATTTTATCTTCAACCAAGCAAAGATGAACATCGGTTGAAATTCTTGGTAAAATTTCAGCTAAATTCTGCCAAATTTCTGAATTTTCGCTTAAATTTCGGATATAAACAAAACGTTTTTCAGATAACAAGCTAACGCCACAAATTAAACTCACAAAATCACTCTTAGAAAGCTCGTCGAAGTTACTTTTCTGAATTTCAAAACCAGATTTTTCAGCATCAATCTTCATTTTAGCGAGCTGAGCAGTGCGTTCATAAGAATTATCACCATAAAGAATTGTTGTTTTTCCACCAATCATCAGTTTTCACTACCTTTAATTTTTTGGCAATTTGCGCAAAAATGTGTTCCTCTACCACCAACACGAATTTTTGAGATTTCTGTTCCACAACGTTTACAAGGCTCGCCATCTTTATGATAAACGGCGGCATAATTTAAATAATTTCCGCGTGAGCCGTCTGCATTAACATAATTTCGGTCGGTTGAGCCACCTCTTTTAATCGATTCATTCATCACAAAACGAATTGCCTCATGCAAATTCACAAAATCTTCGTTCGAAAAATCTTTAACTCTGGTTTCAGGGTGAATTTTTGCTCGCCACAAGGCCTCATCAGCATAGATATTTCCAACACCGGCAATAACACTTTGCTCCAAAATCGCAGACTTTATCATACTATTTTGTTTTTTTGAAAGACGATTTTTTAAAATTTCAACCGTAAAACTGTCTTCAAGAGGTTCAGGACCAAGCTTTTGAAAAAAAGGCAAATTTTCAATTTCTGGTATTGGTAATAGTTTCATATAGCCAAATTTTCGCTGGTCATTAAAAAATAATTTAGTTTCATCTTCAAAATCAATCTCAACTCGTGTCGATTTATTTGGAAGATCATTCAGAAAATCCTCATTTGGATGCCCTGCGCCCCAGTTTTCTTCGCCACGATAAACCATTTGCCCTGTCATTCGAAGGTGCGTTACAAGCGACCAACCATTCTCTAGTTCAATAATTATAGCTTTTCCGCGGCGGCGAACATTCAAAATTTCAGCACCAATCATAAAATCCTGAACATCTCTTTCAGCATTCGGAAAACTTTTAGGCCAATCGTGTTTAACTTTCGCAATTTTCTTTTTTAAAATTAGTCGATTCAAGCCTCTTACAACTGTTTCAACTTCTGGCAATTCTGGCATTATTCCTCCTTAAATTCTTTCAAAAATTCATTCCAATTTTGATATAAAAATGCGTTTATTCCAAGTTTTTTGGCAGCTTCAACATTCTGCAAAGAATCATCAAAAAAGTAAATTTCATTTAAACAAGCCTCACTTTTATCAATTGCAATTTTAAAAATCTCTTTTGAAGGTTTCGAAAAACCAACCTCACCCGAAAGTACCAAGAAATCAAAGAGTTCCTCCTGTTCCTCTTTTGAGAAAAGCTGATTAAACTGATATTGTGCGACATTAGATAAAACGCCGATTTTCGAACCTTTAGCTTTATTTTTTCGAATAAAATTCAACAAATTTTGATCCTTTTGCCAAACATACTCAAAAAGATACTCCGAAGAAGGCTGGCGAGAAACCAGCACCCCGAAGCAGTCAAAAATCAAAACTTTAGCGTTTAATTTCATTTATTCCAAGATCGCGAACGATTTGCTCATGTCCAGGAACTTGCGCAATGAACAAATTTTGCAATTGTTTTGTATTTGCAATAAGTGAACCTTTTGAGCCTGAGCAAGTTGAAGTCCAGAGGTGTTTTTCAGTTTTATCATCTTTTAGCATCGAGAAATCATAAAGATGGCCAGTAGCACAAACGCCAGCTAAATCATCTGCCTCACCGCTAAAAGGAGTTCCTTTCATCATATTCGCTTTATTTAAAGCATTCACAAATTGTGTGTAAGATTCGACATTGTTATCAAGCTTAACTTCTTTAATTACTTCACCAAGATAACCCTTGTAAGTTGTGAGTTTTCGAAATTTTGGTGAAACCTCAACTGTGTAAGAACGAAAATTCTCTTGTGCAACAATTGGCCCACGAACAACCATTTTGACACTACGGTTTTGATCAGTACTTAATAATTCTTTACTTGAAGGTGAATTGTCTTCTTTCGAAGCTTCACCGTTTGCCTGTTGAGCTTGGTCTGAACT
>CALHWG010000019.1 GCA_938036745.1 uncultured bacterium | reverse complement strand
TTAGTCCAAGTTGTAACAAGCTATCTTTACTTGCT
Source organism: uncultured bacterium (assembly GCA_938036745.1). GTDB lineage: Bacteria > Patescibacteriota > Saccharimonadia > Saccharimonadales > Saccharimonadaceae > Nanogingivalis. The sequence continues at coordinate 5,513 of CALHWG010000019.1, read as the reverse complement.
TGAGAATTTACGAGTCGAGCATTCTCCATCGGAGTTAAGTAATCGATTAAATTATAATTTTGGAAAACCAGCGAGATGTTGTTTTTGCGATGATTCGTGTAGCCTGTTTCTTGGATATTTTCTCCGTTGAAAAGTATCTTTCCACTATCTGGCTCGTCTAGTCCTGCTAATAATGAGAGCAATGTGGATTTTCCGGCGCCAGATTTACCGATAATTGCATAGAACTTCCCTTCTTCGAAACTTTCATTAACGTTTGCTAGAACTTTTTCTTTCGAATCTTTATAGCTATAAGTTAAATTTTTAATCTCTAATATTTTCATAATATTCTCCTAACTAATTTTTGATAAAATTTCCTTTGGTTTTTTAACTAAAATCATCATTGACACAGTAATCACGGACAGTATAATTATCGTAATTAATATGCTATAGCTTTGTGCGAAAACTGTTAAGCTATCTAATCCAAAAATATTGTTTGTGAAACTTGACGCTATAGATGAGGTTTCTTCGGCTTCACTGAGTCCTTTTGTGATTAAGCTGAAAACTAATTTTCCAAGAATGAAAGAGCTGATAATTGTCGGGATTGAAATTAAAACTAGCTCTATGATAAATTGTAATACTATTTGAAGCTTGCTTGCGCCAATCGAAAGCAAAATTCCTATCTCATAAATCCTCTCACGCAACCAAAGTATTAGAATTAAGCTAAGAACTACGCTTCCGCCAATTATTATCAAATAAGTCATTAAATTGATAATATTTTTAACTCCAGCTATTGATTCTAAAGTATCTTTGAAAGCGGCATTATTTTTCTCGATCTTATATTTAGACCAGTCAATATTGAGCTTTTCAGTTTTTGCGATGGCTTTATCCAGCTGATCTGCTGTTTCGGTATATAGAGTTATTTTGCTTAAAAGGTGTTTACTTTCTGGCAGATTAAGTGCTTTCATAGTCGTTTCGAAATCTGAAAATATTGTATTTTCGCTAAAATCAGAAGATAAACCAGTGTATTTTTCTTGCTTTTTGCCGCTAAAAATCCCTATGATTTCGAATTTAGTTTTTTGAGTTTCAGTTTTTTTACCGCCCGCATTTATTAAATCTAGCTCAATTTTATCACCAATTTTTAGATTATTTTTTTGAGCAAAAGCCTCGTGGATTAAGACCTTTGCTTTATCGTTTTGCTCCAAATGGCGACCTTGTTTGAGTTTGAATACACCGCTGCTAAAGAGCGTATTCTTAGCAGTACTATTAGTGCTGTGAATTGCAACTGTATTTTTTAAATCTTCACCGATATCATCGCGCCGGACTTGCTGGTCGGCAGATACAGCTTTAGCGTCTATGGGTTTGGCTAAGCCTTCATATTCGAGTAATGATTCTTTGATTTCTTTAATATTTCGAATATTCTTAATATCTTTGTAGCTAAAATAGCCCTGAGAATCTTTCTTAACTATCGAGAAAGATGAATTCAACGCTTTATATAGCGAATTTTCTAGATTACTGCTAGAATTAACTACACTTAAGCACGCATATAGGCTTGAAAGTACTGCAGTAAGAATTAAAAAAACAATCGTAGTTCTTTTTTTCTTTCGCGTAACATAAGCCAGTGACTTTTGTATGATTTTCAATCTATCTCCTTTCACTTTAGTTTCATACTTAACTATATTTTATGATAGTTTTATGAAGTGAATATGAAATTTGGTAGATTTTTTATAGAAATTTTAATAAGTTAAAGATCTTCTAAATTTGAAGTAGTGTTTGATGGGGTTAAGAAGCTGAGAAATATCAGAATTCCCCATGGCTATTTTTTATTATTTATATAAAAGCAAATAAGAATATTTTTTAGATTGAGCGCTTATCGTTTTTGAGTGAATCTTTCGTGAATTTTTCAACAAAATCTTCACAAACTCCAAAAATCTGGGGCAGTTTTTCGCTTTCACTTTTCGAAAATTTTGCAAGAACAAAATTCATCGCGCCGATTGTTGGCAAAAAATCATTAGCGATGCCAATTTTAATTCTTGGAAAATCTTCACCAAAAACTAAAATTAAAGATTTTAAACCGTTGTTTCCAGCTGAACTACCACTTTTTCGAACGCGAACTACGCCAAAATCTAAATCTAAATCATCGTGAATCGCTAAAAAATCTTTTCGAAAATCAATTTTATAAAAATCACAAATTGCCCGTGCTGAAAAACCTGTTTCGTTATAAAAAGTTGTTGGTTTAACGAGCAAAACTTTTTCACCAAAAAGTGTAATTTCAGCAATAAAAGCTTTAAATTTTGGCTTTTCTTGGAATTTTGCGTTAAACTTTTTCGCTAAAAAATCTGCAAATTCAAAGCCAATATTATGGCGCGTTCCATTATATTTTTCTGGAAAATTGCCTTGAAAAAGTATAATTTTCATTTTATCCTTTCGAAAATCGCCCCAAGCGCGGGGCGAAAATTATTATTTTTTTTGAATTCGAGCAAGTTTTTCATCGCGTTTGTGCTCGCGTTTGTTTTGAGTATCGGCAGCCTTTTTAAGAGCGCCCGATGCTTTATTGATGACTTTTTTACCGGCCGAAATTCTTGCGCGGTTTTCTTTGATTTGCTTTTCGTCTCTAAAAGAAAACTTAATCGGCGTGCCAGAATAATCAAAATTCTCGCGAATCAAGCGCTCTAAATATCGTTTATAGCTCCAGTGAACAAATTTTAGATTTGAGCCGTGAATAATAAACCAAGGTGGATTGCTATCACTTTGTGAAATATAGCGCAATTTTGGATGTGTATTCTTCAAACCTGCTGGTGGATGGGCTTGAGTTGCTTTTTGTAGAAGCTGATTTAAGATTGAAGTTTTTGCTTGCCTTGCGCGGTTACGGTGAACTTTCAAAATCAAATCATAAATTTTGGTCACATTTTGGCCAGTTTTCGAACTCGTAAAAATTAACGGTGCCCAAGGTGTAAATTTGAAGTAATATGCGATTCGTGGCGCCAAAGCGTCGCGAGTGAAAGCGTCTTTTCCTTCAACGCTATCCCATTTTGAAACTACGATAATCATCCCTTTTCCGGCATCATTAATTAAGCCAGCAATTCGTTGATCAAGCTGAGTGTTGAGCTCATTTGCGTCCATTAAAAGCAAACAAATATCGGCTTCGTCAATCGCATTTAGAGTTCGAAGCACACTAAATTTCTCAATTCCAACTTCTTGCTTGCCGGGTTTTCGCATTCCAGCTGTGTCGATAATTTCGATGGTTTTTTCATTAAAACGAATTTGCGTTTTGTTGGTATCGCGTGTTGTTCCGGCGACATTTGCAACAATCGCCTGCTGTTTGCCTGCCATCGTATTGAAAAGATAGGATTTTCCAGCATTTGGGCGACCAACCAAAGCCACACGAATTATATCTTCGTCGCGTTTTTCTTCTTTAACTTTTGGAATTTTTTCAGAGATTTCGGTCAAGAGTTCATCAACGCCAGCATTATGCTCGGCAGAAGTTCGAATAATCGGTTTAATACCAAGTCGTAGAAATTCTTCATTTGGTAAATTCCCTTTTAAGTCAGTTTTGTTCAAAACTAAAATTACTGGCTTTCGAGATTTCAAAGCCTTTTTCGCAATCAATCGGTCTTCGTTCGAAAAAGGTTTGGTGCTATCAAGAACTACCAAAATCAATTCACTGGCATCAACCGCGTCTTGAATTTGTTCTTGAATTGTGGCTTCAAACTCATCGTTCGGGTCTTTCAAGCCGGCTGTATCAATTAGCCAAAAAGCCTGTTTTTTATAATTAACTTTACCAAGAACGCTGTCGCGTGTCGTTCCGGCTTCTCGCGCCACAACGGCTTGCTGGGCGCGAATCATTCGATTAAAGAGCGAAGATTTTCCAACATTCGCCTGACCAATAATTGCAACTTTAGGGAGATTTTTAGACATAGTTTCTTAATTATAACACAATATGCCTAAAAATTCAAACTTTTCGAAATTAAAATCCAACTTTAATCTTTTGTTTTCGAAGATAAATTTCAGATAAAAAGAATTGTAAAAATCCAACAATTGCAGTGGTTAAGAATACGCCAGTCAAGCCAAGGTTTAAGGTTTTTAGAAAAATTAAAATTCCAATTGGGGTTAGAATGCTGGTTGCTGCTGCATAAATAACTTGCATAGTGCCATTGTATTTTTTCAAAAATGAACGTGTAATTGAAAGCAGAATATAATAGCGAATTTTTGAACCAACTTCGATCGCGAATAAAATTAAAATCATCGGATTGAGGATTGCGTTTTTCACTGCTGAATCATTTGAAATAATATTCACCCAAATTGGCGCCGAAAATCCAATCGAAACTATGAGAATAAGGAAAAGTTTTAAAGCTAATCGCCAAATAAATTTATTATTTTGATAAACTTCTTTTTGTGTTTTAAAGCCTAATTTTGAGTTGTAAGAAACGTCAACATTTGCAAGTTCGCCTGCTGCAGAACCTACGCCTTCAAGAAAAGCACCAATCGTATAAATCCAGTATCGGGCTGAAACGAATGACGGTGAAAGATATAACAACGATGATGTTGCAAAAATAGCAACAATTCGTGGAGCTAATTTGCGGATAATTTCCCATTTTGTATTTAACCAAAGTTTTTTAATCCATCTCTGATCAAATTCAAAACCATTTTTAAAGAAGTTCGGGCAAGGTTTAGCAATTAAAAAATAAATCAGTGGAATTGCGTTAGCCAAAAAACAAGCAATCATCATTCCATTCGCTCCCCAATTAAAAACCCAAAGTGCTATAAAAGAACCAATCGCCATAAACCAAGTTGTAGCGTGGTCGAGAATCATTGCTTCTCGTGTTCGAAAAGTTGCTTTCAGATAAGAAGTTATTAAAAACTGGCTTGGGCAAATCAAGAAAATTGTCGCTACGCAAATTCGCCAATAAGGTACATACATTGAAAGCAATTCTTTCGAAACTCCAAGGCTACCGAGAATTTCGCCCGCAAAAATAAAAGAAATAAGAGCGGCTGGTGTTAAAATTAAATAAACCAAATAAAATGCGTTCTTTAAAGGTTTCGAAGCTTTTTCGGCGCTTTTGCCCACCATGTAAGCTGGCAAATTTGCAACTAGAGCTGTTCGAACGGCATAATAAGCGCATGAAAGTACCACCCACAGCGTATCTGATACTGCAAACATTGTTAATGATTTTTGAGCATAAGCCACATTTGGATACCAGGCCATTACTAGCGCCCAGTTTGCTTCGACAAGATTATCGGCAATCGTGCCGAGAAAATTATCGAAGAACATTTTTTGAAGTTCTTTTTTAGTTTTTAGCATATTCAATTATTGTATATTTTTTTGAAATAAAAATCAATATTGAAAAAAATGTTCAAGCTTGCGAGTTCGAGTCTAATTCTGGTAATGAGGATAGAATTCCGATTGAGATTAAAGAATATTTCGAAAAGATTTTGGATATTTTTTATCAAATTATGCTTGATGAAGGAGTTGAAATTTCGAGCGGTTATGTAATGAATTTATTGATTAACCTTGCTGATCTTGCTGAATTACAGTA
>CALHWG010000018.1 GCA_938036745.1 uncultured bacterium | reverse complement strand
ATCTTTTTTGCCTTTTTAACCAATCGAAGAAATCATTTATGGCTGAGTTTTTCCCAAAAAATTAGCGATAAAATTTGGCTCGCAATTTTTAAATTATTCTTTTCAAAAAACATAATCATAGCTTTAAAAGAAAATAAAGCTAAAACCAAAGTTAGAACTGACATTTTCTTGTTTCGAAACCCTAAAAATGCCAAGAAATTCAAACAAGCGCAAAAGTTATCTTGGAAAGAAAACGAAGACGAAAAAAATCGGCTGTATGGTGAAGCTCTTGATTATCCAGATTTTGCGATTTTAGATTTTTCAGAATTATTAAAAGAGCGCAAAAAAGATAATGGCGGAAAAACTAAGGTTGGTGATAGGTTAAGTTTTAGCTGTATTGAGTATGGATATGAAGGTTTTGTTTTTAGACCAGAAAATCTTTCGAAAATTATAGATTGGTATAAAGAGCAAAAGTTACCACAGAGAAATGTTAAAATTGAGATATTTAATCACCGAATTAAAAAATGGCAAAGCCTTTCGAAAAACGAAATTGAGGAAATTTTGAATTCAAAAAATCCATTAAAAATTTCTGAAAAAATAGCAAAAAATAGAGAATAATTTTTGTTAACTTTTTAAAAATGTGTTATACTATTAAAGATGAACGAGGAAATTATTTATCTTGACCACGCCGCCACAACACCGGTGAGCGAAAAAGTTTTGGCTGCGATGTTACCTTATTTTAGTGAAAAATTCTACAATCCAAGCGCACCTTATATTCAAGCTTTGGAGGTTCGAAGAGATTATGAAGACGCAAAACATCAAATTGCGCAAAATATTGGTGCAAAAAGTGATGAAATTGTAATTACAGCTGGAGCAACTGAAAGCATAAATTTAGCATTTTCGGCAGCTTCAAAAGATGCAGGAGATGAAATTCTTGTGGGCGAATTTGAACATCACGCGGTTTTAAATTCAGCCAAAAAATACGGTATCCAAAAACTTGTGAAAATTAAAAAAGATAGCATAGTTGACCTTGAAGATTTGCGTGCAAAAATTTCACCAAAAACGAAGATTATTTCAGTTATGCTTGCGAATAATGAAACTGGCGTAATTCAGCCGATTTCGAAAATTGCCGAAATTGTGCGAGAGGAACGAATGCGACGGCTTTCGAATAACGAAAAAACGCCGATTTATCTCCATTCTGATGCTAGCCAAGGTGCTGGCCAACTGGATATTTCAGTTGCAAGACTTGGCGTAGATATGCTAACTTTAAACGCCGGCAAGATTTATGGGCCAAAGCAAACTGGTCTTTTATGGGCTAATCGCGAAATTGAATTCAATGCACAAATTGTGGGCGGTGGCCAAGAGCGAAATCTGCGGAGCGGAACTGAAAATGTGCCAAGCGTAATTGGTTTTGCAAAAGCTATTCAATTAGCAGAGAAGCACCGTAAAAAAGAAAATGAACGCCTTCGAAAATTAAAGGAATTATTCAAAAAAACCTTAAGCGAAAACTTTTCAAATGAAGAAATGATTTTTCTTGGAAATCCAAAAAAACAGCTTGCAAGCCACATTTCAGTATCTTTTCCCGGAATCGATGCCGAGCGGATGGTTTTTGCGCTCGAAACGCAGGGGGTTTTAGTGGCAACAGGTTCAGCTTGTGCGGCAAATAAAGGCACACGCTCACACACTTTAACTGCAATGGGTTTAAGCGATTCCGAAGCTGACGGAAGCTTGCGGATTTCGCTAGGAAAACTTTCGAATGAAGAAAACACAAAGCGTGCAGCTGAAATAATTTCGAAAACTGTGCGAGCTGAGTTTGAGAGGATTCAAAAGTAAATGGTAAAATTTATTGCCTGGTTTTTAGCTTTTATAGGTTTAGTTGTGATTTTTATTATTAGTACAACTTT
>CALHWG010000017.1 GCA_938036745.1 uncultured bacterium | reverse complement strand
GATACAAAGTTTAAAAGTAATTTATATTTTTATTTAGAAAAATTGAATGAAGCTTACTCTGAGGCAGAAGAAACTGGAAAATCAAAACCTTTAACAGATTGGAAGAACACTTTTCTTGATTCAAAAGATTTCGAAGATAATTTTCAAATCAGCGACACTTATGCAAATAAAAAACTACTTGAATTTGCCGATTTTTATGAAAAATTCAATAATGAAATGAAAAATCGTGGGCTTTATGATTTTAATGATATGATTTTGGAAGTTAATGAAACTCTTGAAAACAACGATGATTTTCGATTCACGCTTCAAGAAAAATATCAATATTTACTATTAGACGAATACCAAGACACCAATGATTCGCAGGCGAAAATTATTGAATTGCTCACAAATAATCCCGTTCTGGAAGGTAAACCAAATGTCTTGGCAGTGGGTGACGACGACCAAGCAATTATGGCTTTTCAAGGTGCAAGCAAGTCAAACATGATTGATTTTTACAATCGTTTTGGTGAAAATACGAAAGTCATCAACTTAACTAAAAATTACCGCTCGCACGGAGATATTTTAGCCGCTTCGAAAAATGTTGCAAATACGATTTCAGGGCGATTAACTAAAAATTTGCCAATTAAAATTGAGAAAGATATTTCAGCGGAAGGAGACTTTATTAACCGAGAAATTCAGCTTGAACGAACGAATTTCGAAAGTCAAATTGCAGAATTTTCTTGGGTCGCAGAAAAAATTTCGAATTTAATTCAAAACGGAGTTGCACCAAAAGAAATTGTCGTAATTGCGCCAAAACACAAGATTCTGCAAGCTTTTGTGCCGTATTTAAAAAACCAAAATGTACCAATTTATTATGAGAAACGCGAAAATATTCTAAAAAATGAAATAATTTCGCAGCTAATTAAGATTTCGAAGCTAATTTTGGCAATTCGCGATAAAGACGAAGATAAAATGGCAAATCTTTTCCCTGAAGTTTTGAGTTTTGATTTTTGGCAAATTCCATCAGTTGAAATCTGGAAAATGAGCTGGGCGGCCAAAGATAATCGTGATTTTTGGATTGAAGCTATATTGAAAAGCGAAGTTGAACAAATTCGAAATTTGGGTGAAATTTTAGTTACACTAGCTGAATTTTCACACGAAAAGACTTTCGAAGAGCTTTTTGATTATATTTTGGGTTCAAGAGAAATTCGCGAAGGCTTAAAATCACCGATTCGAGATTTTATTTCGCAAAAATCTGACGAAGAATTTTATGATACAATTTTAAACTTAACTATTTTGCGAGACAAACTGCGAGAATTTTCGAATGAAGAAAATAATAAACTTGATATTTTAATAAATTATGTTGAATTATGTGAAGAATTTGAAATTCAAATTTTAAGTACAAATCCGCACAATACAAGCGAAAATGCAGTTCAAGTTATGACACCCTTCGTGGCAAAAGGCTTAGAATTTGAATATACTTTTCTAATTTCACTAAATCAAGATAGCTGGAATTCTGCGAGAAAAGGTGGCGGAGGCGAAAATATCACAATGCCTGTAAACCTTAAATTTACAAATATCGAAGATGAGGGTGAAGACACGCGCAAGCGCTTGATGTTTGTAGCAATGACGCGCGCTAAAACTCAACTTTATCTAACAAACCACAACAGTGATTTAACTGGAAAAACCAAAAAAACACTGTCATTTTTAGATGAGCGAGAAGAAGACGGCGTTTTAAAATCAAAAATTCTACCTGAAAAATGGCAAGAAGTTTCAAAAATCCAAAGAGAATCGCTTGAAGCTGATGAAATTGAAACAAACTGGCACGAATTTTATACCATCAAAAATGAAGAAATGCGGGAGCTTTTGAAGCCAAGAGTCAAAAACTACAAATTAAGCCCAACAGATTTAAACTCTTATACAAGCCTCCAATATAAAGGTCCTCAAACCTTTTTCGAAAACAAAATTTTATGTTTTCCTGAAGCTTATGGTCCAGCTCTAACGCTTGGAAATATCGTTCATGAAGGCTTTAATTATATTCAAGATGAAATTAATTCTGGCAACACACCAAATATTGACAACATTAAAAAATATGCTATTGAAAGATTTTCGAAATACCCGCTCTCAGAAAAAGACAAAGAAGAAATTTTAGAAAGATTTAATCAAATTTTTGAAAACTTTTTCGAAAATAATTTAGGCGAGTTTAAACCTGGAAATATAGCTGAGAAAAACTTTAGCGGTGTTGGCGTAACGGTTGGAGATGCGGTTCTAACGGGAAAAATTGACCTAATTCGAATAGAACGCAAAAATAAAAAAATCACAGTCGTTGATTATAAGACTGGTTCAATTCCTTTTAATACTAAAACTAATAAATTCGATACAAATTCAACAAAAATTCACGAATATACACAGCAGCTATATTTTTATAAAATTTTGATCGAAAATACACCAGAATTTTCGGGTTACACGGTTGAAAAGGGAATTTTGGAGTTCATTGAACCAGATAAACGCACTGAAAAAACTTATAATTTTGAAGTGATCTTTAAACCTGAAGAAGAGGAACGGCTAAAAACTCTAATTCAAGCTGTTTGGGTAAAAATTAAATCATTTGATTTTGAACTGGATGAAGAAAAATATTCGAAAGATATAAAAGGAACGCGAGCCTTTGAAGCAGATTTAATCGCGGATTTTAAGGATTCAAATAACTAATGAATAAAGATTTTTTTGAAAAAGATTATCTTTTAACCCGTGTCGATTTCAATAGAAATCAAAAACCACGTTGGAGGTTGGCAGATTTGGGTTCTGGTGAGATTTTAAGCTTCTCGCCAGAATTTGAAGAACCGATTTCAGTAGAAATTAACCTTTCGAAACGATTTTGTATTGGTTGGCATAGTTTGGAAACGGGTGAGGATTTTGTCTGCCCAGAAAATTATGAACTTGACAAAAAATATGAACAATGTCAGAATTGCCAAAAGAGAACCGGCTTTAATCCAGCATTCTACAATGTAAAAGATGGGGAAATTTCAAAACAACAGATTGAGCGAAATTTGCAGCCACATTTTGTTTATTTAGCATATTTTTCAGATGAAACTATCAAGGTTGGAATTAGTTTTGCAGGGCGAGGAATTGCAAGATTACTTGAACAAGGAGTGAGAGCCGCGTTGATTTTAGGTGAATTTTCGAGTGCAAATATTGCTCGAAATTATGAAGAGAAAATATCCAAAATGCCAGATTTTTGTGAAAATGTCAAGGCAAGTGCAAAATTAAAATTGCTTGAACAAGATTTTGTTTTTTCGAAAGCAGAAAAGGCGCTTCTTGATGCTCGCAAAAAAATAGAAACCGCTCAAAAAGTAGTTTTCGAAAGGCAAGATCCAATAGATTTAAATAAATTTTATGCAAAAAATGGTAAAATTCCAAACAGAGAAATGCTTGAAATACGAAATTGTCCGCAAAATCAAAACGGTGAAACTTTGATTTTTTCAGGTATTCTAAAAGCTCAAGTCGGTTATATTTTACTCGCTGAACAACAGGGTGAAATTATCTCAATACCACTTAAAAAATTTACGGGGCGAAAAATTCGAATTTCACCAAAAATTATTGAACTTAATTTGCCAGAACGACAGGCTAGTTTGTTTGATTTTTAAGTAAAAAACTGATAAAATAGAACTAATGAGTAAAGCATTATATCGCAAATATCGGAGTAAGAAATTAAGTGAAGTTGTGGGTCAAAAACACATCACAACAGTGCTTGAAAATGCTTTAAAACAGGGGAAAATTGCCCATGCTTACCTTTTTACTGGCCCGCGCGGTGTTGGTAAAACTTCTATTGCGCGAATTTTAGCCCACGAAATTAATAATCTACCATATTCTGAAGAAGATAATCACCCAGATATTATCGAAATTGATGCCGCCAGCAACAACGGAGTAGATGATATCCGCCAGCTTCGAGACAATGTGCAAGTTGCGCCGTTTTCCGCCAAATATCGTGTTTACATTATAGATGAAGTTCATATGCTTTCGAAAGCTGCTTTTAATGCACTTCTCAAAACACTTGAAGAGCCACCAGAACACGCCGTTTTTATTCTTGCCACAACCGATGCTCACAAATTGCCAGCAACAATTATCAGCCGAACTCAGCGGTTTGTTTTTCGATTTATTTCAAAAGAAGACGTTTGCGCCCATTTAGAATTTATTGCCAAAAATGAAAAAATTAACATTTCGAAAGAAGCGATTGAAATTATTGCCGAACGTGGCGAGGGGAGTTTTCGTGATAGCATTTCACTGCTTGATCAAATTTCAAGCATTGCAGAAAAAAATGAAGAAATTACAGCAAATTTGCTCGAAGAAGCCCTTGGATTGGCACCAAAAATGCAAATTAATGCTTTAATTTCAGCTTTCGAAAACCAAAATTCAAACGAAATTTTGCAAATCGTGCGAGATGTTCGCAATTCTGGTGTAGATTTAAAAAATTTTGCTAGTCAGCTTTTGAGTTTTATTACTGAAAATGTTGGCGAAAAACCATATCTTTCGCAATTTTTGATACCACTAACACGAGCAGAAAAGTCAAATTTTATTGAAATGGAGCTGCTTTCGATTTTTATTCAGCCAAGTTTTACGCCGCAGTTTTCAATAAATCAAAATATTTCGCCACAAGTTCAGCAAAAAACAATTTCGAAGTCAAAAGCTGAAAATCAAAAAACGGCAGAAATTCCAAAAAGTGAATCAGAAAATCAGCCAAACCCGCAAAAAGAAACTTTTGAAAATTCGCAAAAAAATGAAAATCTTGAAGATAAGACAGAAATTCCGCAAAAAGATAGTGAAAATGAGTCTTTAGAAAGTGAAAATTCTGAAAGCCTAAATGAAATTCCACCAAAAAATGAAAATAAAAATCAAGATCTGGACGACAAGAAAGAATTCAAATGGGCGGATTTCTGGGGCGCGATTGATGAGGGCGACAAGGGAGTTCAAACGATTTTAAAACAATCTGGCCATATTTTCGAAAACGGTAAAATTAAAATTTATACAGGCAGACCTTTTAACCAAAAACAGCTTGAAAAAGCAAAGGCTCAGGCTTCAATGGGAAAAGCTTTGAAGAAAATTGGCACAGATGGCTGGGTGATTGAAGTTTTTGGAACAGCAAAACCCGCGAGTGACCCAGCGATTGCGAGCGTTCAGGATTTAATGGGGGGTGGAGAAATGGTAAAAATTGATGAGTAGCGAGAAAACTGGCGGTAAAATTCCGCCACAAAATTTAGATGCCGAGATGAGTTTGATTGGCGCTATTTTGATTGATGAAGAAGTTTTAATTGATATTGTAGAGATTGTAAAAGCGGCAGATTTTTATGATAAACGCCACGCCACAATTTTTGCGTCGATTATTCGGCTTTATGAACATCACCAGCCAGTTGACCTTCTAACACTCACGAACGAACTTAAAAAACGAGAAGAACTTGACGCAGTTGGTGGCTCAAGTTATTTAGCAGAATTAACAAACTATGTTCCAACAGCTTCACATGCAGCAAGTTATGCTGAAATTGTTGCTCAGGCAGCAGTTCGAAGACGACTAATTAAAGCTGGCGGCGACATTACTGAATTAGCTTTTAATGAAGAATTAACCGTTCCGCAACTTTTAGGCCAAAGTGAAGCTGAACTTTTCAGCGTTTCAGATGCAAGCTTAAAACAAGATTTATCTTCAATGGAAGATATCCTGAACGACTCTTTCGAAAGATTAGATGAGCTCTATAAGAACAAAGGGGCGATTCGTGGAATTCGAACAGGCTATCGTGACCTCGACAACAAAACAGCAGGGTTACAGCGTTCAGACCTAATTATTCTTGCAGCCCGGCCAGCGATGGGAAAAACAACTTTTGTAACAAATTTAGCTTACAATATTGCTACGATTGAAAAAAAATCAGTGCTTTTCTTTAGCCTTGAGATGAGTAAAGAACAGCTTGTCGACCGTATGCTTGCAGATGCCGCTGGAGTTGATTCATGGAATATTCGAACGGGAAATTTGAGTGATGAAGACTTCGCAAAGCTAGCTGATGCTATGGGCGAAATGGCTGAAGCTCCAATTTTCATTGATGATACACCAGGCGTAAGTGTTCTCGAAATGCGAACAAAAGCACGGCGCGCAGCACATGATGGCGAGCTTGGCTTAATTGTTATCGACTACCTTCAACTAATGCAGGGAAGCGGCTCAGCAAAATCTTCAGCAAACCGCGTTCAAGAGGTTTCAGAAATTTCACGTGGCTTGAAGTTACTTGCACGTGAATTAAATGTGCCTGTAATTGCGCTTTCACAGCTTAGTCGTTCCGTTGAAAGCCGTGATCCTAAAATACCGCAACTTGCCGACCTCCGTGAGTCTGGCTCTATCGAGCAAGATGCAGACATCGTGATGTTTCTTTATCGTGAAGCTTATTATAATCCTGAAACTGAGCGTGAAAATATCACCGATCTCATTCTTGCCAAGCACCGCCACGGCCCAGTTGGTACAATTGAGCTCTATTTTCACCCAGAACGCCTCCGCTTTATGTCGCTCGACCGCAAGCATGGTGAATAAATTTTAAAACCGCAATTTGCCCTTATTCTTGCGGTTTTTAAAATTGATTTTTCATTTTCTTTAGCGTATAATTATGGTTATGGATAAATTTCATAATCGCAAAAATGAGCTTTTAATAAGATTCATGCTCGGCACAATGATTTTTCTGTCTGAAATTGCAATTATTTTTATTACTAACCCGCCAACTTTTAATAATTTTATAGTGATATTTTTTGCACTTTTTACTTTAAATTTAGCTTTTATAATTTTTGGAGTTCGCCAAAAACAAACTCGCCAAAAAATGCTTGAAGCCCGCAAAAATGCTGAAGATTCGCGAAATAGAATCTTAACGATCATCAACAGCTTAACTGATGCAGTTTTAGGTATTGATTCGCGCGGCAAAATTGAATTATACAATTCTGCAGCACTTGAAATTTTAGGTGAAAATGGTGAAATTTTAAACAAAAACCTTTCGAAAATTTGTAAGCTTACAAAAATCAACACACAAAAATTCGAAATTCAAGAAATTCTTAAAGCAGGAAGGCCATATTTC
>CALHWG010000016.1 GCA_938036745.1 uncultured bacterium | reverse complement strand
ATACTTGCTTACTCTTTGGGCTGAATCTAACAAAATGGTATTATATTATGATTTCAAAAATTATTTTTAGTCTGTCTGGGTTGTCGGGTGTTGGTATTTTTTTAATGCTCACTCAAACTTCTCCTAATAAAGTTGGTCCAGTTGGGATCCTCGCATTATTTGCAATGATATATTTGGTTTTTCTTGGTATTATTGCGATATTTTTATATTCTTCACATCGGGTTTTTTCGCTTGCATATTCTTTAGTCAGAAAGGGACAGCCTTCACTAAAAAAACAAGAAAAAAATCCAGCTTTCTTTTTGAAATATTCTGCTGCGCTCGCTTTTGCCCCAATTGGAATTATAGCAAAACAATCCACCGGCGGAGTCGGAATATTCGAAATATTATTATTGATAATTATTGAAGCAATCGCAATAATTTACATTTCAAAACGCTAACGTTTGTGATATAATAGTTACATATGGAACCGCAAAAAAATCTTGAAATTCCACGAGTTTTTGAAGCTCAATCGCAACCAACAAATAATCCTCACGAAGTGGGGAATTTTGGCTTTGAGCAAAATATAAACAGAATTGATAGTGATAAGGCTAGGGCCGAAGCTATGCAGGCTTTTTCGAATCAAGATTCTCAGCAGCCAATTTCACAAGCTATTTTGCCAGCAGTTCAGGAATCATCGGCAAACAGCTCAGTAGCTGTAGTTCCAGCTACTGCAAGAGATATCGACCTCATGGAAGATGAATGGGTGAAAGATTTGAAGAAGATGATAGTTGAAACTAAGGGTGATCCATATGCTCGTGAAGTTCGATTTAAAGAAATGCAGATAGACTATTTGAAAAAAAGATATAACAGAATTATAAATGGTGGGAAGTAATGGGAATTTGGATAATATTATTTATTAGCTTTGTAATTATTTGCGTGGCTTCTTATTTTGCTTTTGATCAATATAAAAGAATGGTTCAAGAGGCGAAAAATTATGAGCGTGGTTTAAAAATGGTGCCAATTCGAATTCACCTTCCACCACCAAGTGATGACCTTGAGGTTGGTGGTCGTGATGAGCGGGATGTTGTAGATGAAGTTCTTTCTGAAGCTCAAACAATGTATAACATTATCGCAAGTACTGCAACGAAAGGGTTTAAAACTAAACTTTATGGTCAAAGACATATTTCTTTCGAAATTGTTGCAAGCGATGGTCTTGTTCGGTATTATGCGGTCGTTCCTGCGGTTTTAACCGAAACGATCAAGCAAGCAATCTCTGCTGCATACCCAGCGGCTCGTCTTGAAGAAGTTGAAATGGAAAATATTTTTTCTCAACAAGGAAAGATGCAAGGCGTGATTGGCGGTGAATTTGAACTTAAAAAAGACTACTTTTATCCAATTGCAACATATCAAGAAAGCCGTCGTGATGCTGCCCGGGCATTATTAGATGCCTTGAGTGGTGTTGAACGTGGAGACGGAGCGGCGATTCAGATTATGTTCAGGCCCGCACCTGAGAGTTGGACTCTTAAATCTAATGAAAAGGTTGAGTCAATTCGAAAGGGTAAAGGTAAGAAAAATAATAATACTAAAGCCGTACTTGATATTATGGAGGCTTTATGGAAACCACCTACGTATGGTTTAAATACTTCGAACACCGAATATCCACAGCTTACAGCTCTAGAAAATGAAGAAATCCAAGCAATTGAAGATAAAACTAAATATCCAGGTTATGAAGTTTTAACTCGGGTGGTAACTTCTTCTTCAACGGCTTCGAAAAGTCAAGCAATTTTACAATCTATCGTCTCGGCATTTTCTTTATTTGATTCACCGCGATATAATGGTTTCAAATTTAATATGACTAATAATATTGACGAATTAGTTACTGCTTATATTTTTCGGTTTTTCCCTCAAAGCACAAATCAGAATATCTTGAATAGTGTTGAGCTTTCAACAATTTTTCACTTACCAAATCAAAATTCAATTCCAACGGGCAAAATTGAGCGTCAAAGAATTCGGCAAGTTGATGGTCCAACTGAGCCAATGAAAGAAGGTTTATTGATTGGGGTGAATGAATTCCGCGGTGTTGAAAAACAAATTCGCCTTGGAGTTAATGATCGCCGCCGTCATACATATATCATTGGTCAGACTGGTATGGGTAAATCTAAGCTCCTTGAGAATTTGGCTTATCAAGATATAATGGACGGACGAGGTTTTTGTTTTATTGATCCGCACGGAGATTCTGTTGAAGAATTACTTGGAATGATTCCTCAATCGCGAATGGACGATGTGATTTATTTCGACCCAAGCGATACTGAGAATCCACTTGGTTTCAATATTTTTGAGGCCTCAAGTCCTGAAGAGATGGATTTTGTTATTTCCGAGACTAATTCAATGCTAAAATCTCTCTATGATCCAGGAAATACTGGTGTTGTTGGCCCTCGAATGGAGAATATTGTTCGAAATGCGGCGTTACTACTAATGAGTGACCCGGATGGAGGAACTTTTATGGATATTCCAAAAGTCCTTGTTGACCCAGAGTTCGCAAAGCAAAAAATTAAGTACCTTCGAAATCAGCGCGCAATCGACTTCTGGACAAAAGAGTGGCCAGCTTCGCAAAAATCTAATGATGCAGGAGAACTTGTTTCTTGGGTTGTTTCTAAATGGGCGCCATTCGAAAGTGGCTTGGTTAATAATATTATTGGCCAAAAAAAGAGTGCATTTAGTATTCGCGAAGTTATGGATAACAATAAGATTTTGCTCGTAAATCTTTCGAAAGGTAAACTTGGAGAGGCAGCGGCAAAACTCCTTGGTATGGTTTTTGTGATGAAGTTTCAAGCGGCGGCAATGAGCCGTGCAGATATACCTGAAGACCAGCGAAAAGATTTTTGTCTATTTGTTGATGAGTTTCAAAACTTTGCAACCGATTCTTTTGAATCTATTTTGTCTGAAGCTCGAAAATATCGCCTGAATTTAATTTTAGCAAACCAGTTTACAACTCAGTTAAAAGATTCAATTAAGGGTGCTATTTTTGGTAACGTTCCTAACAAGATTGTTGGTAGGATTGGTATTGATGATGCGGAAGTTCTTCAAAAGGCCTTTACACCAACGTTTACCGCTGAAGATTTAACTAAAACGCCTAATTATAATTCAATTACGACTGTTTTAGTTAATGGATTTCCATCAGCTCCATTCACAATGAAACTTTTGCCTCCTTTTGGCAAATCTAATCCAGAGATTCGTGAAGGACTTCGAAAATATTCAGCTTCAAAATATGGTCGTCCTCGAGCTATTGTTGAAGATGAAATTCGAAGGCGTTTAAGTGTTAATCCTGGGGCTAGTTCATCTCAGCCTCAGTTGCACCAAACTCAGACACAGCAAAAAAATCAAGTTAGTTGGCAGGAGAGGGCGTTCTCGGGCGGCTCTAATAACGCTAATATAAACAACTCTAATGATATTGTTAAAAAAGATTCATTTTTGGATGATTGGCTAAAAAAGAGGGATGAAATAAGGAGTAGTAATTCAAATTCTAATATTCAACAAAATCAACCAGAAGTTCCTTCAAAGAGTAATTTAGCGAGAACTTTCCAGAAAAATATTATGCAGAACCAAAGTGTAAGTTCTTATAATGCAAATAATTCAAATAATCCACAAGTTCAGCAAAACACTAAGCCGCAACAAATTCAAAATGATTCTGTAATTCAAGATATAAGAACTACAAGAACCTCTAATAACTTAAGCAGTAACTCTTCTAATGTCGTTAAGAATAACTATAAAAAAGTTGATGACGGCGAGGTTATATTTAAAATCAGGTAGTTAGTAGCTACCTGATTTTATTTTTGACTAATCTTATAAGAGATAAAAAGATGAATAATGCTGATATTAAGTATATCAAAATCTCTGATCTTACAGAGAATCCGTTGAGTATTGAAATGTAAAGAACGGAGTAATAAATAATTAATGATACTATTATCGATATAAAAAGTACTTTTGGCTTTATTATTTTTTCGACAATATTTAGTAAAAAATCTAAAACGCTAGAGTGAAAAATACTTCGAAAAAGATTATTTTTGAAATTTGAATCTTTATGTATGAAATCTAATATTTTTTGGTAAGTTTGATTATTTTTCATTATTTCATTTCTCCTAAATACTGACTAAAATAGCGTATTTCTTTGTATAATAAATTTGTACGAAGTGTCATAATTATTGATATAGAAAATAGAACAATTAAAAATAGTAAAATTGTATATTGCTCAAGAGCTGGGATTGAATTTAAGAAGTAATCAATATTTTTTATAAAAGGACATTTTATTGGGGTTTTCGAAACTTCACCAAAATTTAATTGAATGAAGCAATCAAATGATTCTCCTCGTTGTCTAAGAGTTGGGATTCTATCTTTAATTTTTATTGCAAAAAATTTGCTTTTTGATTCTCCAGGCTTAATACTAGAATTATTCCAATATATTATGTCATCTTTAATTTTATAATCTCCTCCATCAAGAAGGTTGGCATATTCTAGTATGTCTGATATGTTGACTTCGAAATTTGAATCCTGAACCATTTTTGAATTATTGGTCACGGTTAATGTGTAAGAAATGATATCTTTAGGCTGGAGTGGACTTTTTGCTGTTGATTTTACATTATAAGTTAGGTTAGGATTCAGTGATGTTTTTTTGACTATATTATTAGACATAGTTTTCGAAGGCAAGATATTAGTTAAAAATATTGTAAAAAATACAAAAATAATAGCAAAAATATTAAAAATCCACCATTTTAAATCATTTTTTAGTTTTCTTTTATAGTCTTGTATTTTTTTGCCCATAGAAGGGCTACGGTAATAACCTAAAATAATATCTTTAAACATATCCCACCTTTTCTTTTAATGCTTATATTTTAGCATATTTTTTATAAAAAAATAAGCTTTATTTGAATTTTTTTATAAAATAAGGTATAATACAGATATAAATTTTATTTATGGAAGTTCTGAATGAGAGGTAAGAATGTCTAAACAAAAAGAAAATAATTACGACGGTTCCCAGATTCAAGTTCTTGAGGGTCTTGAACCTGTTCGAAAGCGCCCCGG
>CALHWG010000015.1 GCA_938036745.1 uncultured bacterium | reverse complement strand
AAGATTTTTCAATAACGTGCTTGTTCGTTAAGATACAGCCATTTTCACTAATAATAATTCCCGTTCCTGCACTTGCAGAATCTTCTGTTGAATAAAAAAATCTTGAACTTTTTTGATTTTTGCTAACGATAGAAACAACGCTTTGCGAAACCCTATTCGCAACCGATTCAATTGAATTAGAATCCATTTGATTCGTAAAATTTGAAGCTTTATCGCTTGCCGAAAAGTTGAAGTTTGCAGACCCAGTTTTATTCTTATTAAAATTACTTTTTGATATAATTTGAGCTAAAATAATTATACAAAATACAACCGCCACCATAATTATGGCTATTAAAAATTGACTTTTTGGCTTTTTAAAATATTTTCGAAAATTCATACCTTAACCTTTCGCAACGGGGATTGAAGAAAAGAATAACAATAAAGTCAAGATGAGAATTGTTGCAAAAATCACCTCTGGTAGAAATTCTTTTCGTTCCCTTTCTTTATCTTTATCTAAAACAATCACATTAAACCCAATAAAACTTAAAACTGTTAAAATAATTGCAGCCTGAGGAATTACAAAATTAAAATATGGCGCAAAGTTAATGCGATAACCAATCACCAAAAAGTTAAAAATCCAAGCAAATTCAGCAACAATTAGGCCCCAAAAAAGACTGAAAATCTCAATATTTAAATCTGCATAAGATGAAATAATGTGCCGAATTGTTGAATATCCGAGCAAGAATGCCAAGATAAAAATTAAAGCTTCGTTCCAACCGTAAGTAATCGAATATAAAGCCGAAAACCCAAAGAATACGGTGAAAAGAGCTTGAACTTGCACGAATAATTCTTTTGAACTCGGTTTGATAATTGTTAACCAAAATATATATAAAGCCAATAGTAGCCCTTGTGAAAAGATATAATCTATATCTGTTGAGAACATTAAAATAACTATACTTAGCGAAAAGATTAAATCAACAAGATTTGATTTTACGTTTGCGAGCCAAAATATTGGCCGAACAGCAAAAGTTCGCCATTTGCTCACAAAAACCAAGAGAATTGCAATCCAAGGAGTTTTAGTAATGTAAATAGAGAGCCAAACGATAACCGCCAAAACAATATTTAAAAAAATATGTGCAACATTTCCCCAAAAAGAATGTTTTTTCGAAATTCTAATAAAATCCATACTTTCTCTATTATATCACACAATTTTAAAAATAACCATAATTGAAAATCTTTAAAAATCATGCTAAAATATAAAAATGAAGAGTAATTTTTGGCAACGGCATCCTCGAATAGCCGACACTTTCGGGATTTTTGTTTTCTTTTTTTGTGTAACTTTAGGAACAATATTTATTAATACTTTTATTTTTCAAAGCTTCACAATTGTTGGCTCGAGTATGGAACCAACTTTCAAAGACGGCGATAAAGCCATTATAAATCGCCTACCCTTAACTTGGGCAAATTTTACGAACACAAAATTTGTACCAAAACGTGGTGAGATTATCGTTTTCGAAAACCCACAGTTTATCGACGGAATGAAAGATCAATATATTATTAAACGCGTGATCGCCTTTGCTGGTGAAAGAGTGAAAGTCGAAAAAGGAAAATTGACAGTTTACAACGATAAACATCCTAACGGTTTTAGCCCAGATGATAATTTTAATAATGAACCAAAAAAGTATACAAGTCATGATGGAGAATGGACTGTTCCAGAAAATGAAATATTCGTTTCGGGTGATAATCGCGAGGGAAATAATTCATATGATTCCCGAAGTGGCCTTGGTACTGTTCCGCTGTATAAAATTGTTGGCCCCGTTGCCTTTCGAATCTTTCCTTTTAATAAAATTCGCAATTTTGAATATTCACAAAACTATTAAAGTATAAAAATAACCCTTTTAACGGGGTTATTTTATTTTGAAAGAATTTCCTCAAGTCGCTTTAGCTCTTCTTCGCTTTTAAATTTAATGACAATTTTTCCTGAACCTCTTGCAGAAGTTTTAATATCCACATCTGCACTCAGCTTTTTCGAAATATGCTTAACTGTTTTTTCGAAAGGGTTGTTCACTTTTTTAGGTTCAACTTTTTTAGACTCTTCAATCTGTTTTTTATAATTCACCAAGAATTGTTCAATTTTACGAGAGCTCCAATTTTCTTCAATAATTTTTGGCAGAATTTTCTTGATAGTTTCCTCATCAATCTTTAAAAGTGGCCGTGCTTGGCCTTCTTTCAACTCGCCAGAAACAATATAATCTTTAACAATTTGTGGAAGTTTTAATAAACGCAAAGTATTCAAAACTGCACTTTCGCTCCTTCCGCCAACACGCTCGCCAATCTCCTTTGCCTTTAAATTAAATTGTTCACGAAGTTTTGAATAAGCTTCAGCCATTTCAAGAACATTCAAATTATCGCGCTGAATATTTTCGATCAAACTTAATTCGAGGCGGTTTTGGTCAGAAAGATCGCGAACAACTGCAGGAACCCTTTCTAGCCCTGCGAGCTTTGAGGCGCGATAACGCCTCTCACCAGCGACAATTAAAAACTTAGAGTTTTTTCGAATAACTACAATTGGCTGTAAAACACCATGAATTTTAATTGAGCTTGCGAGTTCTTCAAGTTTTTCCTTATCGAAGTGCCGGCGAGGTTGCTCTGGATCAGGCGAAATATCACTAATTTTTAGCTCTTTTAGTTGGCTTTTATCATATTCCAAACCTAACTCTGAATCGATTTTTTCATCAATGATCATCTCGGTTGGAATCAAAGAAGAGAATCCACGACCAAGTCCTTTTTTTGCCATTATTTTCCCCCTTCTATACGCTGAATAATCTCTTTCGAAACTGCTTTATAAGCACGAGCGCCCTTGCTGAATCTATCATAAACACCAATCGGAACACCATGACTTGGAGCTTCTGCAAGACGAATATTCCGCGGAATTGCATTCGAAAAAATCTTATCTGGAAAGAATTTTTTAATTTCTTCAAGGACCTGCCCGCCCAAAGTTGTGCGAGAATCCACCATTGTTGGCAAAACTCCAAGAAGCTCAAGGTTTGGGTTCATCCCCTTTTTCACAAGTTTCATACTTTCAAGAAGCTGGCCAAGGCCTTCCATCGCGTAAAATTCAGCCTGAACTGGTAGGATTAAATAATCGCTAGCAATAAAACCATTCACAGTCAATAAACTCAAACTTGGTGGAGAGTCTAAAATAACATAGTCGAAATCGGCTTCGACAGTTTTTAAAGCATCTTTCAATCGAGTAAATCGGCCTTTCGCTGACGCAAGCTCAACTTCGGCATTAGCTAAAATCGGCGTACTTGGTGCAATTTTTAATTTCGAAAATTCTGTTTTAATAATAATTTCACCTAATTGTTTTTCGCCAGAAACTACATCTGCCATAGTAAAATCAAGATTATTTTTATCAATACCAAGACCGCTAGTTGCATTTCCTTGTGGGTCAAAATCAACAAGAAGTGTTCGAAAACCTCGCTTTGCAATAAAATAAGCAATATTTATAGCGCTGGTTGTTTTACCAACCCCCCCTTTTTGATTGGTTATCGAAATCACCTTCATAATGTTCATATTATATCACAAACCTTTAGCACTTTCAACTTTATTTTAATCTTGATTTTTGGAATTTTGTATGTTAAAATAATAAAGATATTAAATTTAATGAGGATTTTATGAAAAAAGCAGTCATAAAAGTTGGCGGTAAACAATTTATCGTTAACGAAAAAGAGACCCTTCTGGTGGACCTCCTCCCGCAAGGAACAAAAGAGCTCGAACTTGATGCTTTGATGCTTATTAATGGCGACAAAGTGGAAGTTGGAACTCCTTTTGTGAAAGGCGTGAAAGTTTCCGCTAAAGTTGTTGACGAACTTGTTAAGGGCGAAAAAATCCGCGCGATCCGTTATAAAGCTAAAAAACGCGTTCACAAAGAAAACGGACATCGTCAAAAATACACTAAAATTGAAATTGCTTCAATTAAATAATTAAAAGGCGGCCAGCCATCTAAAAACTAGCTCTCTACTCAAGGGCTAGTTTTTATTTTTCATTCATAGATTTAACTGTATATATTTTAGGGTTGACATATTAGACAAAAAGCTTAATATTTAAATTGTGCGACATAATCATTTTACTAACTTTTCGAACCGCAAATCCAGTAAAACCAAAAAATAAACCCCACTAATGCGAGGTTTATTTAGTTTTCGAAACTATTTTTTCTCTACTTTTTCAGATTTTTTAGCTTCGTGAGTTTTTGTCGCTTCAGATTCAACAACATCATTTGCTTTTTTCGTAAATTCAGCAGTTGCTTTTTTCATTTCTTCACGACTTCGGTACCAGTAGGCTACAGCACCAGTAATTGCCATAATCGCAATCACCATCATTGCAGCCTCAGCAGGACCAGTGTGTGGTAGTTCACTTGGAACTTCAGCGCATTTTGGATCATTAGCTGCAAGGTTTTCAAGACCCGTAATTTTACATTTATCATTACAATTTGGGTCATTCTTCTTTAAGTTTCCTTTTCCAGGAATTTCACAAAATTCTTTGCGTTCTTGCGGTGTACAATTTTTTTGCACAGTTACAGTTGCTTTATCAGACTTTCCGCCGTTTTCAGTTAAAACTTGAGCCGTATTTGTGATTATATTGTTTCCACAAATTAATTTCGAAGCATCAATTTTTGCACGGAAAGTTAGTGTTGCAGAACCACCAAACGAGTAATTTCCGATATTAACTCCAGATTTCACAACGTTATCACTCAAGATTTTACCAGCAGCATCTGATGGAGTTGTAATTCGAGTTGTTCCAGGAACAAGAATTAATCCAGCAGGAAGTAAATCTTTAATATTTACATTATTTTGTGAAATTGTTCCAGTGTTCTTATAAGTGATTTTAAACTCAACTTCATCATTTAAACCAACATTTTGATTTTTTGCAAAGTTATTTGCACCAGCTTTCGAAACTGTTTTAGTTGTTTCAAAATCTGCATAATCTGCTTTGAATCGATAAGTTATAACACCTGAATATTGGTCACAGCCAGGAAGTATTCCATTTAAGCTATCATAACCAAGGTTTGTGCCAGAACCGAATAGATTTCCTCCATTCAAGATTTGGCCATTTACTGCACCTTTTGTTGTAATTTTAGCTGAGCCTTGAATATATCTCAAAGCTACATCTCGCGAAGGAGAACGCAAAACAGCTTGATCCCAAACTTTTTGTGGTCGGGCGTTTCGAGCGGTAATTTCTGCCCGCACGAGACCTTCTTTACCTTTCGCAATAGTTGAAGGAACAATTGTGTTAAGTTTTGCATCTAAAGCAATTCCACGATAGCTATTCTCTTTTGAATTTAAAGAACTTTTTGCATTGTTATGATAATAGATATAAACTTCGTATTCTCGACCAGGTACAATATCAATACTATCAACAAAATTTCCCACGCCAGCTTGACGAACTCGAACGAAATTTCGTTCATCACCAACGGTTGGATTATTTGTAATAGAGTTGAATGTTACATAGTCGGCAGGGTTTTCGGCAGTGAAAGTTTGCCTTTCTGGACCATAAGCGAAAACACTTCCGCCTAAAGCTACCGCCCCGATGAGGGCTGCGAATGCCGCAACCCCCAAAGTTTGTAATTTATTTTTTACTAACATTTCTTACCTTTTTTATTTTATTGTTGTGTATTATTTTGATTTGTAGCAGCTGAAGCGCCATATGTTTGGTTATAATTTTGTTGAGCTGCCCAAACATCGTTATAATTCACAGTTTCGCCACCAATATTTACAGTTTTATTTTGTGCTTGCTCAGCCTCACGAGCCTTAGCTTCAGCTTCAACCTGCGCTTGTTTAGCTTGTTCTGCGGCTTGCACTTGAGCTTCTGCAGTAGTTTCGCCAGTATATTCAGCTGGTTGCTCACCTATTTTTGAAACATCTATAGATTCATCAACAACTTCAGATTTTATTTTACCGGTTGCTGTTCCAGGAGCAACTTCAGGATTTATATTATTATTCCTTTCCTCTTGAGAAGCTTCACCTATTAATTCACCTTTATCCATTCTAGTGACCGCATTATCTATATTATAGATAGACTGATCGGTCTTAAATTTAGTATCATCATGTTTTTCAGGTGGAGTTTCTGGAGTTGGAGGTGTCTCTGGCGGAGTTTCAGGAGTTGGAGGCGTCTCTGGTGTGGTAGGTGGCGTTTTAGGCGGAGTTTCTGGAGGGGTATTTGGTGTAGGTACCGGTGGTTTTTCAGTATCTGGGGCTGGTGGAGTGTAAGCTTCTTCGAATGGAATTACTGGAGTTGTCCAAGTGTTTGGAACTTCAGCAATCTTCTTCATAACCATTTGCTTACACTGGTTGCGAATCAAAATTTGTTGCCCATTTTTTAATTCAACTACACGAGCTGTTCCACCGAACGCACCTTCAGAATGAGCATAATCTTTATTAGAATTCACAAATAGTGAGTAATAATCACCATCCAAAGTTTGATTTCCAACAACTTTAGCACCTTCCATATATTTCGAATATGCATCATTCAATTTTTTGAAAGCTGTCTGATCGCCATTTCGAGCGGCATCAACCAAATCATCAACCTCAGTATTCGAAATTCCAAGTAGGTTCCGAGCAGATTCAGCATCGTTCACGAAGAATTGTCCCATATATTCAATATCGTCTTCGTTATGCGATTCAATCATTTTCTTTTGATACTCTTCATTCGAAAGTTTTGAAGTATCCGTTCCGATAGAATATTTGTTCTCTTTTTGATCGATCTTATTATAATCGTCATTTTCAGAGTCGTATTTACCGTTGTTAAAGTTCTTTTCGCTTTCAATTACAGAGCCATCACTGTTGAAGTTTGCAGCTTCATTTAGACTGTCTGCATGAACAGTGCCAGAGAAAGTTTGCTCAGTTTGAGGAGAATTATCACTCGACTTAAAACCTTCTAAAACTTGTCTTCCAACTCCGAAAATAGTCACACCAAGCATTCCCAATGCACCCAATTTCATAACTTGACTTCCAATTTTCCGAAATATACTTACTTTTTCTTCAATATTCGAATCAGTATCAATTGAAGAATTAGCTTTATTGAGTGCTCGCTCTTGGTTGCCAACTTTAAGACTACCTTTTAGCATTCGTTCAAGCATTGCTTCATTCTCGGGAGTTAATTCATCTTTTTGAATCAGCTCCGAACGAACTTCTCGGCGAAATCGCGCTAGTTCCTCGGCACTTGCACCTTTTGAAGATAGTTCATAAAATTTCTTTTCAGCATCGCTTAGCTCAATAGAATCTTTTTTAGACTCATTTTTTTCATTTGAAGGTTGTTCAATCTGAACCTGAGCATTATTTTTTTCGCCAGAATCTTTGGCTACAGGCTCCGCCATTGCATTTTCCCAAATTGTATCAAGAACTTTTTGGCGGAATCCTTCAGCTTCACTGGCTTTTCGAAAATCCCACTGAGCTTGGTCATGCCAATCTTTAACCGCAATAGCACCTTCTTCTTTCGAAAAATTTTTCGAAAGTTCAATTAGTTGTTGTTGGAATTTTGCTTTAGCTTCGTCGCTTCCAGCATTTTGGATTCTACGAGCAAGCAAATCCATTTTTTGAATTTCATCGCTAGATTTTACAGCTTGCGCCATTTCTTCTTGTGAAAGTACTGAAGATTCATATGGCTGTTCATCATCTATTTGATTTTCGCCATTCTCCATCTTACGATAATGCTCGTCACGTTCAGCCATCTCATTAAAAGCGGTTTGATCGCCTTTATAGATTGCATCACGAACAGCTTTCTCGTATCTTTTTGCACCCTTTGCAAGTTCTTCTTCGCGCTTTTTTGCAGCTTTAGCTTGGTTTTGCTGAGCTAACTCTTCTTGTAGAGTATCCCAAGGGCCGTAAATATCTTCGAAAGACTTGCTTGTGTCTGGCGCAGAATTAAAATTTTCCCCGTTTTTCATTTCTGTCCTTGTTTATTTTTAATTTATTTTACTACCGTATTTTACCACAAGCGTATTAAAAAGTCAACACTTTTTT
>CALHWG010000014.1 GCA_938036745.1 uncultured bacterium | reverse complement strand
TTTTTCGTTTTTTACTTTTAACTCACCAGTAAATTGAATTACAACTGCACCCTCACCAGCTTCAACTTCAATAATTTCTTTTTTAAGTTCTTTTTGCGCCTTCTGTAGTTCGCGCACCATTTTCATTTGGTCTTTAATTCCTGCCATAATTCCTCCATTTAAAATAATTTACTCTTCTAATTTTATCAAAAAAATGCTTGAAAATCAACCTCGCCTCAAAACATAAAATCTATCAGCATTATATTTACGGTTTGAAACTAAAATTCTTTTTACGTTATAATTTGCTGGAATTTTTGCGTTTTGGTAGGCTTCTTTCGAAAGAATTACTTCAGAATCTTCGAATTTATTTTTTACTTTTGCCCTTCCTTGACGCTCAAGTGCTTTATAAAAATCTTCTTCATTTTTCGAAACCATTAAAATACGGTTTGAATCTGTTTTTTCAAGTAAAATATTTAAATCTTGGCTAAAAGCGGCAAGCGGTTGTGGCGAATATCGATAGCTTAAAGCAAAGACTGAAAGATTGGTGATTAATAGGTTGAAAACAAAAATCGAAATTGGAATCAACCCAAAAATTCGAGCATAAGGGTTTTTTGGAAAGAGCGCATACCAAGTGTTAATCAAACCTTGGAGACCTGTAATTGTTAAAATTAAAATTGGCGTAAAAAGAATTGTGATTGTTGTGGGGTTAATAATACAAACTAAAAGCAGAATTATTGTCCAGATATTGATTAAATAACTTTTTGCGGAATGTTTTGCAATAAATGTAAAATATAGCCCGATTGCGACTAAAATTGAAGTTGCTGGATTAATTATTGGCGAAATCATTCCGTTACTAATTGGATTTGAAAAACCAAAAAGTGCTAAAACCAAGCTTTTGAGATTTTCGAAAAGTTTTAACGAGTTTGGGATTCCGAAAATTATTTTCAAGATTGAAAAATCAAAAAAGATCGAAACTAAAAGTGGTGAAGTTATTATTAAAAATAATATTAGCGCCGCAATTTTTTGGTAATTTGGTAATTTTTTAATAATAAACCGTAAATGTGGATGTACTAAAATTGTAATTAAAAATGCTAGTGCAATGTAAGAACTGAGTGGTGTGTAAAAACTAAGCCCTAAAATTGAAATTAAAGTGAAAATTTGGCGTTTTTTTGGCTCCTTTAGAAATTCCATTCCGCTCCAAATTAGCAAAATTGGGTAAAAAATATAAAGAATTTCACTCGTTCCGTTTTGAGCAATAAAGAAAAACTGGCTTGATGTGATTGCGATGATGGAAGCCAAAACAGAGGCGCGTTTCGAAAACCACATTCCTGAGATTTTCGTTATAAAAAATATCGAACACAGAGAAATTAAAACTGACGGCAATTTAATTGCAAAATTACTTAAACCAAAAATATCAATGCTAGTTTTTTGCAAAAATCTAAATGGAAAATCTAGAATATTTTTCGAAAAAATATTTGAAAAGTTTAAGTTTACTGAACTTTTAGCGCTCTCAATTTCCCCGGCGGTTAATCCATTTGGTGCAAAAAATAAAGTATAAATAATTATTGCAAGATAGCTGAGTGATAAAATCCCAACTCCAATTTGGTAACGAAATTTATAAATCCAAAAATCGCTAATTTTTAAGTTTTTCATTCTTCTTAGTATATCACATTTCTTTTTAAAAATCTACTTCAAGCTCCAGATATTTCCGCCATTGTTTGAAATTAGCCCTTTAATTTCGAGCATTGTTGCGGCTTGATTGAAGTCGCTCACAGAAAGCCCGGATTGCTTAATTATAGAATCGCTAGCTGTTGTACCATTTTTTGAAAGAATTTCGAGAATTACGTTTTCGGCCGGTGTGTCACCCTGGAAGAGCTTGGTTTGTTTTTCGAAACGGTCTGGAATTAAAAAATCGAGCAGATCTTCTATTGAAGTTAAGGGATTTGCGCCGTTCTTAATAAGCTGATTGCAGCCCGCAGAAAGTGGTGAGGTGATATTTCCTGGAACGGCAAAAACTTCCTTTCCTTGGTCGAGGGCATGATTTGCGGTTGAGAGAGTTCCGCTACGGGCGGCAGCTTCAATAATTACTACAGCATCAGCAAGACCTGAAACGATTCTGTTACGTGCTAAAAACTGCCAAGGTTGGGCTGGCGTTCCATTTGGATATTCGCTTAAAATGGCGCCATTATTTTCAAGAATTCTCTGCCCTAAAGCTTCATGCGAACGCGGATAAATTTTATCAACACCATTTGCAAGAACTGCCAGAGTAATTCCACCACTATCAAGAGCTGCCCGATGTGCGACCGAGTCAATACCTAAAGCCAAACCACTCACAACTACAATACCGTTTTTTGCACATTCGCTGGCAATTTTGGTTGCAACTTCTTTACCATAAGCGCTCGGCTTGCGAGTTCCTACAATTGCTACGGTTTTGATTCTTTCTGGAGGCAACTGCCCTCGCATAAAAAGCTGCTTTGGTGGGTCTGGAATATGTTGTAAATCTTTTAAATAATCTAATGACGTAGGTTTAATTTTAATAATTTCCATAAAATTCTAAAATATTGTTGACATTATTGTAAGTTTATGATAATATATAAATATTGATAAAATAATTTAAAAATTTGTCAATGAAACTTAAATCTATTGTTATAATGTGCAATATGTTATTAATAATTCTGTATCCCTCCTTTATATACTATAAGAATTATAAATATTGCACATGGTAACCTCTTTGACCGGCGAGCCCTTTGTTGAATTTTGGTGGGTTTTCAGCTTCGAATTTTTCGAGCCTTAGCGGGTGCGTCGAAGAGATAAAAAACCGCCTAAGCGATGCCCACCCGTGCTTAGGCGGTTTTTTATGTTATAATATTAAAATATATATTACTTTTGTCAATGTGCTTAAGGTTAATAATTAACTTATCTATTTTAACATAAGTGATTATATTTAGCAAGTTTTCGAAAAAGCAAACAAATTAAAAATCGTGCGACCTCGCAATAGTTTCGCACGATTTTTAACTAATATAAATCTCTCAAATCAAATTTTTTAGAATGAAGCCTCGACCGCAGCCCAAGTGGTGTCGGTGTTGTCTTCTGGAATGATGATTGTGACCTGGTCACCAACTTGAAGGCGGAAATAAGTCACGCTTGCAAGCAAAATTTTATATTCGTTGCCGCCTGCTTCAACAAAGAACGAACCGTCGTGATTGATGAGCGTTCCAATAATTTGTTTTCGCGGAACTGGACCAATTTGCTTATAGATAAACCCACCATCTTCATTGATTGTAAGCTTCAAAATATCGCCCTCCACAAGCTTTGATTTCGAAGCGTAATTTGCTGGAACTGGGTAATTTTTGCCATCTGGACCAATCATATTTTGACCATCGAAAACACCTTCAATAACTTTGCCATGAGGGCTTTCGATAATGGAATTGCTTGGAGCTGTCACGGTATTGTCTTCACCGCTAATGCTTATCAGCAATTCTTTGGCTGCCGCAAGATTCGTTTCCGCTTCTTGAATCAAGCTTTTTAGCCGTTTTACTTGTTTTTCTGGTAATTCAGACATATTCCTCGCATTTTCCTTGTCTGTTTTCTTTTGATATTATCTTTTAAATTCTATCACGAATTAACCTAAAAGTCAATATTTTTATATAATTTTAAGCTAATTTTAAGTTTTCCACAATTTTCAATCTGTTAAATGTAGGATGTTGTAATTTTTACAGAAATGCTTATGCTTAAAAATAAAATTTTAGCATTGAATTTTATTTAAAATTAAAAACCCTGTTTCAGGGTTTTATTTTAAAATGACTGGGGCTTCCAATTATGTTTGTAGATTGTCAACAAATGGCCGATTATGTCGACTTCGTAGACTTCTCCCGCACTTTCGAAATGAAAGTGCGTTTGATTTTTATTGGCTCCGATTCGGCAATATTCTTGGATGTAGGCCCAGAGGTTTGGGGCTTCTCCTTTATCAAAGTTTCCTGAAGGGTTTTCTTTTGTTAGTTTTCTCAGTTCTTTTAAAGCTCTTCCGCTAATATTATAACTCATTTTCTTCCTCCTCCAATTTTACAACTTTGATTGTATAATCTTTCAAAAATTCAATACTAAATTTCCTCTCCTTTACATCCTGAAAACTATCATAGATTACAAAATTATTTTCATTTTGTTCAAATAAACTACGAATTCTCTCTAATTCCTTATAAACTTCTTTTCGAATTAGAGTCTTTTCATCTTCAGTTAGAAGATTCGATCCATCAACAACTATATTCAATTCTTGCATTAAATCATCACTGTTGCGATCATAAAAGATTTCATCGCCAGCAGAAGTGCGAATAACAAAGTTATAATAAGCCATAATTAATTCCTCTTTCTAATGTGCTACTCAAACGAGCGCTTTTTATATTATACAACTTTTTTAAAGAAAAATCAAGGTTAAAAAATCCCCGCAAAATTGCGAGGTTCTGAATTAAATTCTTTTAATTTCGATACTAGTGCCACTTCGGCAATAAATTTCGAAATTATAATCTTCACTCGAATCTTGTATAATTTGATAGTAATACCCCATATCTTTGATATTTTGCATTTCGAAAATATCAAAGATTTCTTCCATCAAAACAAGCTGATCACTAAAAATATTAGCACCAGCTATTAAGATAAAGGAATCTTTTTTGCCTAGCAGTTCTTCGAGATTTTCTACGATTTTTTCTGCTGAAGATCCTTCAATCTTAACGGGTTGAATTTTGGCGAGTTCGGCCGAAAGCTGTTTTTCGCTTACGGTATTCTCAACCACTTTCACAAAAATGCTACTCATATGCATATGAGCCCTCCATAAGCTATAGATTTCGGCGGACCGATGAGCTTATTGTTTAAATTTTATAACAAGATTTTTTAAAATGCAAGCTTGAGCAAAATAAAAAAGCCGCGTTTTTTGCGACTTTAGGTGAAGAGCTAGTTCCGCAAAAAAGGTGGTGTTTCTAGCTCTTCTTTCGAAAGATTAGACTGCTTTATTGTAAAAGCCTCTTCAATTCTTGGTGGAATATTTTCATCTGTCATCATTTTTTTGACTTTAGATTTTCGATCTACCACCAAGCAGATTTGAACAATCTCTTTTCTTGAGATAAATTGATTTGGGGCATCACCCCCAAGAAAGACAATTTCCGCTGAGCCGCGAAGCTCAACTAAGTTACTATTCAAATTGTACGCCGATTCTGGTTGTATGTATATAACTTTGTTTCCATCCATCTCGAATCGTAAGACTGAACTTCTTTGAATTGCTTCGACAATCGCAGTTTGTAATAAAAAGTCAATCATTTTAGGTCCTCCTGAAAAGTTCTAGCAAAAGCTTGAATAATTAAATTATAGCAGAAAATATGAGTTTTGTCAATAAAAGGTTTTCGAAAAGCTCTTGAAAAGCATTATTTTTTTTGATATAATTGAAAAGTATTGGGATGTCGCCAAGTGGTAAGGCAGCGGGTTCTGGTCCCGCCATTCGGGGGTTCGAATCCCTCCATCCCAGCCAAAGTAAAAACATGAGTTAATGTACTCGTGTTTTTTCTTTGGTGAAAAAACATAAAAAGAGGCTCATTTCCAGATATGGTGAGTCTCTTTTTATTGTTCCGATCGAGGCAATTTCTGTATAAATTACCTCCGAGGATTAATAAAACCGCGTAAAAAATATATACTTTAACAATCTAGCAATTATTTAATAGAAGTCTTCTCTTTCAAAAGCAAGCTAATCAGTAATAATTTAGAGCTTAAGCAATTAGACTAGGAAACTTAAAAGTATAACTTTTAGTGGGCGATTCGAGCTGAAGATTGGAGAGAATCCACCCGACTGCACTTCAGTTCAAGCCGCCCACTAAAAAGGAGCAAATTATGCAAAATACTGACGAAACCGAGTTTGAACAAGAGCTTGAAAAAATCAAGAACTTGAAAGTAAAACTCAAACTAGCAAACAATTATGTAATATTGATTTTTTTATTTTGTAGCGCTATTAAAACATAAAAGAACGGTAATGCGCCCGATTTTGGTTCGGGCATTACTGCCGTTCTTTTGCTTTTATTTACCAATTACTTTTAAAATAGCTTCAATATTGTCATCCCCACCAGCACCTTCTTTTCTAGTAATAAATCCGCTTTCTGGTTCTGAAAATGCAATAGTTGCTCCGACCGTGAGTATCTTATCTTTTTCTTCTGCACTATTTATTGTTTTATAGACGGCATGTAGAGCATTTAATACGTTTCGGCGATGAATTAATTGAAGACTGCTCTAAATGTTTTTCTGCAAAATAATTTTTTCTAATAAATAACGGAATTTGAACATAAGCTATAATTATTGAGCCCTTTATAATAAATACTAAAGTTTTTAGATTATCTGCTGCTGCCTTTTTTATATCGCCAGCTAGAAATCCTTCAATTGTTGAGAAGTCAAAGATTTGAATATTTAGAAGAAATGCAATAATAGCGGTAAATATACCAACAGATATGGCTAATCCTATCAACCATTTTCTTGCTTTCTCTTTATGTTCTTCAGCCTCTTCATCAAAATCTTTAGCATAGTTTTTTAATATCTCAGCACCAGATATATCACCTGCAACCTCTTTAATTATTTCTAAGCTTTCTTCGTATTCTTTAATTTTTTCTTCAAAACCTTTAATTTTTTGCGAAAATTTACTAATAGTTTGCTTTGATTCTGATCTATGTATAATATAGTTAGTATAGATTGTATTTAACACATTATGATAAATATTTTCACGAATATTACAATTAAATTATTTTGAAGATAATTTAATCGATCTAAAGCCTCTGTATCTGATAGAGTCTGAAGAAACTCCTCATCATCTAAAGCGTCTGTGATGTCATTGTAATATCGCTTCACTGAATCAGTTGATTGATTTTTTGCGTAATCTCTAATTGATTGAGGTGATTCTTTAAACATAACTAAATTATACTATAAAATAGACTGATTGCGAAATTATTATATAAGATATTATAGTTATTTGTGTTATAGATTAAACTTGCCAACTAAAAATCGAAGGAATAGTCTTCTATTTTCCATTTAATTCTGACCAAAATAGAATTGCTTTTATTGAGGTAAATTTATTATTTTTCAATTTCGAAAATCTTAAATCGTGATTTTGCACCAGTCTTTAGGGAGACTCGGCTTTTCGAAACGTCGAATTTTTTGCTTAATAATTCAATTACTGCCAGATTTGCTTTGCCTTCAATTGCTGGCTCACGAACAAAAATCTCAAAAAACTCACCGTTTTCGTCTTGTGATTTTTTAATGAGATTCCCTTTTTTTGAATTTGGCTTAATTTTGCAACGAATCTTCATTTTGCTTAGTTTCGAAGTCTTTTGCTCGCTCTTCACCATAATATTTTGTTAAAAATTGGCGTTTATATTCAAAAAAAGTGCCGTTTTCAAGACTTTCACGGATTTTGTCAACTGTATTAATTACGAAAAATTCATTATGGATTGAAGCAAGCGTACTTGCAAGAATCTCGTCCGCACGGAAAAGATGGTTTATATAAGCTTTTGTGAAATTTTGGCAAGTGTAGCAATTGCAATTGCTATCGATTGGTGTAAAGTCTTCTTTAAACTTGGCGTTTTTAATATTAATTCGCCCAGAATAAGTAAAAATTGCGCCGTTTCGAGCTTGACGAGTTGGTGCCACGCAGTCAAATGTATCAATACCAAATTCCACGCCTAAAAAGAGATCAGCCGGCTGCGCACCCATTCCTAATAGATGTCGTGGCTTTTCTTCTGGCAAGGTTGTGTTCACCCAAGTTAGAACTTCAGCGATTTCTTCTGGCTGAAAAATTCCACCAATCCCAAAGCCATCAAAGGCTTTCGACCCTAAAAAACTCGCACTTTCTTTTCGAAAATCTTCTTCGCGCGCACCTTGAACCACCGCAAAAAGTGCCTGCAGATTTTCGCCTTTTGCGATATGCTCGGTATTTAATTCGCTGTGGCGTTTCAAACATTTTTCAGCCCAAAAATGAGTTTTATCTAATGCAGATTTAATTTGTGCTCGGCCAGCTAGCGGCGAAGTTAATTCATCAAAAGCCATGTGGATATCGGCACCAATTTTATGCTGAAGTTCCATTGAAATTTCGGGGCTCATAAAAATTTTTTCGCCTGAAATGTGAGATTTAAACCAAACTCCGTCTTCGCCAACTTTTGCGAGCTGATTTGAATTATGGCGTGCTAAATTTGAATCTCCCTTCGAAATGTGTGAAGTTGCATCAATCCCCTTTTTGTAAGCCATTCCAAGTGAAAAAACCTGAAATCCACCAGAATCAGTAAAAGTTGGTGCGTTCCAATTCATAAACTTATGGATTCCGCCAGCTTTTGCTAGGATATCTGCACTAGGCCGAAGCATCAAATGGTAGGTGTTTGCTAGCACAGCCTGCGCACCAGTTGAGCGGATTTGTTCGGGCGTCATTGCCTTCACTGTTGCATTAGTTCCGCCTGCAATATAAGCTGGAGTTTTAATTTCACCGTGTGGAGTTTGAATTACACCAGTTCTTGCCAAAGTACCATTAAGGCGAGTTTTAATTTCGAATTTTAGAGCTTTTTTCATCTGTTAAAGTATAACATAGAAATATTTTTTTTGCAATTTAAAAACCGCCCAGAAGAGCGATTTTTAAGAATATTATTCAGTAATTTCAACACCCATTGAACGAGCTGTTCCGGCGATAGTTTTCATAGCGCCTTCAAGTGAAACTGCGTTCAAGTGTTCCATTTTAGCTTCAGCAATTTCTTGCAATTGAGCTTTTGTAATTTTACCAACTTTGTCAGTTTTTGAATTTCCTGCACCTTTTTGGATTCCTGCTCGGTCTCGAATCATATCGTCAACTGGTTGACCAAGTGATTTCCAAGTGAAAGTTCGGTCTTCGAAAACTTGAAGGTGAACAATTACATCTTTACCCATCATATCTTTAGTTTTTTCATTGAATGGGTTGATGAAATCCATCATATTTAGACCCCATTGACCAAGTGTTGAACCAACTGGAGGACCTGCTGTTGCACGGCCAGCTGGGATTCGAAGTTTCAAATTTCCAATAACTTTTTTTGCCATAATTTCCCTTTAAATAATTTTATACTTGATAATTCAAGTGCGTAACATACTAATTTTAGCATATTTTTTTTAAAATTTCAAGCTTCAATTCGTTTATTTTAGGACTATTAACTCATTGTGTAAAATTTTGTGAAGATTGTTCGACGTAAAATTACGAATGTGAAAATGTGATTAGCGTGAAAAATATTGTTAAAGTACATTGTTTGCAGGAATGGCGTTAGTTTAATATAAGCTTCTATAGCCCTCAGCTTCACTATACTTTTTTCTTGTTTTTAATTGTTAATTATGCTATAATTTTAAAATCATGCTTTGGAGATTTAAAAATGAAAAATCGTGAATTAATTGAGGCTCTAAAAGATTTTGGGCGGGTTTATATTGTGGGGAGTTTTGCAATCTATAAAGCTCTCTGCATTAATTCGGTTGAAAATCACGACATTGATATCGTGGTAAAAACAGATATATCTGTCTCAAAAATTCGTAAACGGCTTGAAGATCTGGGTGGGACTTTTGTCGAGAAGAATAATCACAAAGGTTTTCGAATTAATTACCACGGCCAACTTTTTGATATTTGGCGAATTAAAGATACGGATGCAATTTTCAAACAAGGTTTTGAGCGAAAATATCGCAATATTACAGATTTAATTTCGTCATTTGGTTTCAATCTTTACCAGGTTTGTATTTGTGTTGAAGATGGGATGATTCTAGCGACACCTGAATTTCACGAATATTCTCGAACGCATAAACTTAAGCTTATTAATAAAAATTTATCAAATCCTGAATATATGATAGAAAAAGCTCTCAAGATTAATAAAAACGTTGTTGCTAAAAAGTAATTTTTTCTCGCTAAATTTAGCGAGATTTTTAATTTTAAATAAAACTAAAACGCCCAATTTTGAGCGTTTTTTTAGTTTTCGAAATTAAAATTAGATTTTTTCAATTTGAAGAATATCAAGCTCAACTGGAGTTTCACGGCCAAACATTGAAACCATCACTTTGATTTTGCCTTTCACGGCGTCAATCTCAGAAACTGCACCTTCGAAACCTTTGAATGGTCCATCAATAATATTAATAATTTCACCTTCAGAAAAGTTAATTTCAAACATTGGCTCTTCGGCGCCCATTCTGCGGCGAATATCACGCATTTCTTTTTCAGAAACCGGTGTTGGTGAATCTGAGCCAATAAATCCAGTCACGCCTGGCGTGTTTCGAACAACAAACCAAGTCTCCTCGGTTAATTTCATTTCAACTAAAACATAACTTTGTAGAATTTTTCGTTCAACAACTTTGCGTTTTCCATTTCTAACTTCAATCTGCTTCTCTTTCGGAACAAGCGTATCGAAGATTTTGTCGGCCATATCTACGCCTTCAATTCGTTGGCGAAGATTTTCCGCAACTTTGTCTTCATATCCCGCTAAAGTTGTAACCGCATACCAGTTTCGGGAATCATCATATCGTTTATTTGCCATAAATACCTTTCAAAATTACTTAATTAGTGTTTTAAAAATCCAGTTAAACAAGCCGTCTAGCAATAAAATTAATGTCGCAAACCCTACAGAAAATGCAATTACAGCACTAGTCATTTTCCAAGTTTCTTTGCGGGTTGGCCAGCGAACGAGTTTTAGTTCTTTCCAAGAAGCTGATAAATATTTACCAAGTGCAACAAATGGAATTGTAATAAATTTAAACGGCTTCGTTAAAATTTGCACAAATTTTGGTGCTGGTTTTTTAGCTTTTTTCTCTGTTTTGATGCCAGCAACTTTTGCAGCATATTTACTTATTTTTAGCTCTTTCGAAACTTCTTTTTCAGGCTTCGATTTTGCGTTTTTTGCTTTAACGCGAGTTATTTTGGTTTCTTTCTTCGCCATCTTTCTCCTATTCCAAAATTAAAAAAGCCTATTAGGCTTGATATGTCAAGTATACCATAAAATTTTTAAAAAAGCAAAAAATATGCAAAAATCTATTCTTTAATTTTTGGGAGTTCAAAAAAGAATTTCGAACCGTGGTTTAATTTGCTTTCGAGTTGAATTTTTGTACCAATTTTTGCTGCCAATTTTGAAGAAATATAAAGCCCTAAGCCTGTGCCGCCAGTTTCTCGCGTTCGCCAATCTTCACTCCTGTAAAACTTTTCGAAAATCCGTTTTTGATCGCTTGAGCTAATTCCTATACCAGTATCTTTAATCTCAAAAATTACACCTTTTTGTGAATTTTTAAAACAAATTTCAATCGAGCCCTCGCGCGTATATTTTAAGGCGTTTGTGATAAAATTTTGTAATAATTCTTCTAAATAAAGTTTACTAGCTTTAACATGATTAAGATTATTGTCAATATTTAAATTGAGGCTTAGGCCTCTTTCGAAAGCTGTTTTGTGATATTTTTTGAAAAGTGTCTCGGCAAGCTCTTTTGGGTTAATTTCTTCTGTTCCTTCACCGATTCCTCTTTCTGTACGTGAGAGTATTGAAAGATCATTCACCATTGTTGCGAGAAAATTATTTTGGCTGTAGGCAGTTTTAGCAGATTTTTCAAGCATTTTAAAAGGTGCTTTTTTATCAATTAGCAGTTTTAAATTACTCAAGGAACCCTCTAAAATTGCCACTGGTGTGCGAAGTTCGTGGCTCACAACACTGATAAATTCATCACGCTCTTCATCAAGCGTTTTTTGCTTGGTAATATCGCGTAAAATTACCACGAATTTTTTTAAATTAGATCTTGATTTTTTCGAAAAAGATTCTTTAATTTTGATAATTTCAATTTCAATTCGTAGTGTTTCATCTTCTTTTTGAAGGATTAAATCGTTGG
>CALHWG010000013.1 GCA_938036745.1 uncultured bacterium | reverse complement strand
ACCAGCTGGGTATGGATTTATGTTAAAGAAGCTGAGTTGCCTAAGAACACGGAGACGGAGAAGAGAGTTCGTCTTTTCGTAAAGAAAGCTTTTGAAGGGATAAATAAATTCGCAATTAGATTTTATTTATCTCATATAGTTGTTGTTTTGGCTTTATTGTTCATGGCGACACTTTTAATGGTTGAAAGCCAGACAGATGAAAGAGTGTCTATTTTTGTCGCAGTGGCATGGATTTTTACGGAGTTTTACCTCTGGAGGATTCGTTGTTTTATCAGAGATAGGGCGAAAATGTCCTATAATTTAACCACAAGAGTTGATAACGGTATTACTGTGCTAAAATTTTCACTAAATGGCAATTACGCCATTGAAGAAGAGATTAGCTTGATCTTCAAAGATTGTAAGTTTTTTAGTTAATAAAAAACGGCCCTGCTAATTATGTGGGGTCTTCTTTTTTTCGAAAATCTAGCATGACATATTTTAATTCACAGTTTGCAAAAGAACTTTAGAAAGGTGTTTTTCTATAAAAAAGGGATATCTTAGTGAAAACCTGCCCATTTCTAATAGTATTAAGGAACTGGGTATTTGTCTTACTAAAACTTGAAGAGTTATTTTTGTTCTTCGTTCATTGTTTCTTTAGAATAGTTTATATATCCTTACTTGCTGAGCAAGGATTTTATAATTGACAAAAAATGTAAAAATAGGTATAATGTTTATATTCTATATATTTTTTGGAGGTAACAAAATGTTATTATATGAAGTACTTTTTAATGAAGAAAGCATGGACTATTTTGAAGCCCAAAAGCATCTCTATCCGTTAGTTTGGGATGTCAAGATGGTATTGAAAGCCATTAGCGAATGCGACATTCAAGAGTTGCAGGGTATTTTAAATATCGCAGAAAAATTTCATAGCGACACAAAATATGATGAAAAACATGAAGCTATGGAAGAGAAGTTACAAAAAATTTGGAACTTTATAAAAAACTTTTATAAGTGCTTCTCTGAAATTATTAATGAAAGTGTCTTTAATATTCCAGCAAATATAGATTACATTCTTGCTGAGAATATAATCAGATTAATTGTGCAAGATAAGCAGCTCGGTTGTGAGGAGTCTTTAGCAATTCTTCATTGCTTAAGACCCATCGTTTGCAGGCTGCCCACCGGTGGCCACGAACTAATGGCTAATATGTATTTTACGGGTTTAAATATCTGTGAGATGCATAATGTTTTTGGAAAGCAATTCGCAATTATTATTAGTAGCAATGACAATTGGTCTATCGACCAATTTATAAGAGGATGTAATCCTCGTCTTGACAACATAGTTAAAAATGGTCTTTTTTCAATTTTACGTTCGAAAGCTGAAATTAGAAGGCTTGATGATGATTTGAAGAAGGATCTAAAAAGAGCTTATAAGGCTCTTGTCGAAAAAGGCTATAAGTTTAGCCTAATTGAGAGATACCGCGCTTTATGTTTATGATCTAGGGCCCCCTCGGGCTCTTTTTTATTTGACTTTAAACCTGAAATTTGATAAAATAAGAATACTAAAATATTACTTGTTCGAAGAATCCGACCTAAAAATAACTTTTCGAACGCTTTAATTTAAGGAGAAAAATGACTGATAATTTTAATGAGAAGCAGGCTCGTAAGCGTGCTAACTTGCAGAAAAAAGCTCAAGATTTGCAAAAAAATCGAGATAAATATGTTGGGAATGCTAAAAAAGAAAGTAGCGAGAAGAACGCAAAAATCGCTCAAAAAGCTAAGAATATTTCAAAGCAAACTCGAGTTCAAAAATCTGACACTAAAAAGGTGAATCTACCAACAACAACACGTCGTGGCGCGGTCGTGCGAGCTCAGCGAATGATTTCGAATGATATTAATATGCGCGCAACTCAGCATATTGTTAATATTCCTGTTAATAAATCGCTTTTTAACGGTTTTAATGGCGAACAACTAACAGCTTCGAAATTGAAAAAACTTCGCCCAGAAAAGGATAGTGTACGAGTGATTCCGCTCGGTGGCTTGGGTGAATTTGGAATTGGTAAAAATATGTTCGCAATTGAATATATGGATGAAATTTTAGTGATTGATATGGGCTCTATTTTTCCAAATGAAGACTACCCTGGTGTAAATTTCATGACGCCAGATATCACTTATCTAAAAGATAACATGCACAAAGTTAAGGCTGTTGCATTTACCCATGCCCACCTTGACCATATCGGTGCTGTCCGCCAGCTTTTACCTGAATTTGGAAATAATATTCCAATTTATGCAACCGATTTCACGATTGGAATGATTAAACGCCAGATGGAAGAAGCGATTGTTGAAGTTTCGCCAAATTATCAAATTGTTGATCCATTTAAGCATGAGCAAATTAGAATTTCGAAATATATGACGCTTGAATTTGTGCATGTTTTGCACTCGATTCCTGGATGTGTGGCAATGGTTATTCGTACACCAAATGGAAATATTGTTCATATGGGTGACTGGCGTTTCGAAAACGATCCGGTTGATACTCAATTCGATCTCCCGCGGCTTGCTGAAATTGCGCAAACCGAAGGTGTTGATTTGTTGATGAATGAAAGTACAAATATTGATACACCAGGAACGCACCCGCACAGTGAATATTCAATTGGTGAAAGTGTTGGTGAAGTGATGACGGCGTATCCGCATGCACGATTGGTTTTTTCTTGTTTTTCAAGCCAGATTTACCGCCTACAATTAATTTTAGATGAAGCAGTAAAGCACGACCGTAAGGTTGCGTTTGCTGGATTTTCAATGATTAATGCGATTGAAATTGCTTTAAGGTCGCGAAAAATTAAAGTTCCAAAAGATGTTATTGTAAAAATGGAAGATATCGTGAAGCTTGATGATTCGAAAGTTACAATCGTCTGCACTGGCTCACAAGGTGAATTAAACGCTGTTTTGAACCGAATGGCAACTGGCGCTCACCGATTTGTTAAAATTAAAGCAACAGATGTTGTGGTATTTTCTTCGAGTCCGATTCCGGGAAATGAGCCTCGTGTGGCTTCGACTGTTGATGGACTCTTGCGGGAAGGTGCTGGTGTAATTCAGCACGGTCGCGGTCATTATCACGGCATTGGTCCACTCCATCTTTCAGGGCACGCTTACTACGATGATCACGTTCGATTGGTGGAAACTATTCGCCCAAGAAATTACCTCCCAGTTCATGGTGAATTTTATATGCTTCAACACAATGCTGAAATGGCGCAGAAAGTTCTTGGATTGAAACGGGAAGAGATTCTTGTTGCTGACAGTGGTGATATCATCGAGCTTACAAAAGAAAAGAAAATTAAAAAAGGCGGTCGTGTTCATGTTGGTTCAATTCTTTATGATAACACTGGAAATACAGTCCATGATGCGGTTGTGAAAGATCGCTTGCATATTTCAACTGAAGGTATTTTCATTATCGTGCTAACAATTAGCAAGAAAACTGGCCGACTTCTTAAAACGCCAGATGTGATTTCGCGTGGATTTGTTTATTTAAAAGATAGTGAAGAATTGATTGGCAAAATTCGTCATTATTTGCGAATTAAAATCGACCGTGAAGTTGAACGAAAAGTTGAAATTGCCGACATGAAACAAGAAATCAAAGATGATATTTCGCACCTATTGTTTGATTCAACTGGTCATACACCAATTGTTATTCCTGTTGTAAACAAAGTTTAATCTGTTTCGAAAATCGCTCAAAACGGGCGATTTTTTATTATTAACGAAAATTGAAAAAAACTCCAAAAGATGCTAAAATTTAGTAATGAATTTAAATTCTTCGTTAGGTTTGGTAAAGGGTGTTGGTGAAAAAACGCTCGAGAAGCTCGAAAGCGTTAATTTGCGAACTGTTGGTGATATTTTGGAGTTTTTTCCACGAAAATATGAGGATTTCGCAAGCTTAACCAGTCTGAGCGAAATTAAGCCAGGGAAGGTTCTTTTTAAAGCTTATGCCGAAAAAGTTTCGATGTGTCGAGTCCGGCGTGGAATGACAATAACTGAGGCGATTTTAACTGATGGAAAAGAAAAAATTAAAGCAATTTGGTTTAATCAGCCGTATCGCGTAAGACAGCTTCAAGATGAAGAAGAATTTTTCTTTTCGGGAAAATATGAATTTAACTATAATCGTTATCAAATTACGAATCCGAGTTTAATGAAGCGTGAAGAATTGCCAAAAAATCAAAATTTTTCAGGTAAAGATGGAGAAATTGTACCGATTTATCCGCAAAAAAAAGGTTTAAAAACTGAAACAATTCGAAAGATTTTGACAGAATTAAAGCCGATGATGAAGATTTTGCCTGAAACTTTGCCGGAAATTATTGTTCGAAAAGAGAAACTGATTTCACGTGCACAAGCAATTGAATGGGTGCATTTTCCTGGTTCGGCGGAAGAATTTAATTTGGCACTTGAACGGCTGGCTTTTGATGAAATTTTTGAGCTAATTTTGGCCGCAAAATTAAATAAAATTGAAAATGAGCAACTTCGTGGATATAATATCGAGCCAAAAATTCAAGATGTGAAGCAATTTGTTGAAAAGCTACCTTTTAATTTGACGCAATCGCAAAGGCTTGCTTCTTGGGAGATTATGCAAAATATGAGCCAGGATTTTCCGATGAATCGGCTTTTGCAGGGCGATGTTGGTTCCGGAAAAACAACCGTGGCGGCAATTACTGCATTAAATGCGGTAAAAAATGGTTATCAAGTGGCGGTTTTTGCACCAACTGAAATTCTTGCACAGCAATTGGCTGAGAATTTTTCAAAAACTTTGACTTGGTGCGATATTTCGATTGGATTTCTTTCAGGTAAGGTAAAAGGAAAGGCTCGCAAAACACTTTTCGAAAATCTAAAAAATGGCAATCTTGATATTTTGGTTGGTACAAGTGCAATTATTCAAGAAAAAGTGGAATTTTCGAATCTTGGTTTAGTGATTATTGATGAACAGCATCGCTTTGGTGTTGATCAAAGGCAAAAAATTCTTGAAAAATCTCACCAAAAAATGCCACATTTACTTGCGATGACTGCTACGCCAATTCCAAGGTCGTTGCAATTAACGCTTTTTGGCGATTTGAATGTTTCGATATTGAAAGAAAAGCCTGAAGGGAGAAAGCCGGTTCAAACTGAAATTATTTCACCAGCTTCTCGTACTCCGATGAATGCAAGGATTAAATCTGAAATTTCGAATGGACGGCAAGTTTTTGTAATTGTTCCAGCAATTCAAGAAGGAAAAAACGAG
This sequence comes from uncultured bacterium, assembly GCA_938036745.1. Lineage (GTDB taxonomy): Bacteria > Patescibacteriota > Saccharimonadia > Saccharimonadales > Saccharimonadaceae > Nanogingivalis. The sequence continues at coordinate 6,618 of CALHWG010000013.1, read as the reverse complement.
GAAATTAAAAGTGTTGAGGTGGAATTTAAACGATTGAAACGTGATTTTAAGGAATTTAGAATTTTACAACTTCATGGTAAAATGAAGTCGGAAGAAAAAGAGCAAATAATGGAAGATTTTTTGGTAAAAAAAGCTGATATTCTACTTTCAACTACCGTTATTGAAGTTGGAATTAATGTTCCAAATGCAAGTGTAATTGTGATCGAAAATGCTGACCGTTTTGGTCTAGCACAGCTTCATCAGCTTCGTGGGCGAGTTGGTCGTGGCGGTGATGACGCTTTTTGTTATCTTGTAATGAGCTCAAATGCAAAACCGCCACAAAGGCTCCAAGAAATTTCGAAAACTAATGATGGCTTTATTTTGGCGGAAAAGGATTTAGAGCTCCGTGGTGCTGGTGAAATTTATGGCAAGTCTCAATCCGGTGAGATTAATTTAGAGTTTGCAAGCATTGGTGACACAAAAATGATTTCGCGAGCACAATCTGCGGTAGATTTTTTGTTCGAAAATCAAAAAGATTGGCAAGAATATTTGAGAGAAAAACCAAAATCACTTGAAAAATACCAAAGATTAACTTTATTAAATTAGAAGCTTGACGAAAAAAATAAATTGTGCTAAAATTGAAAAGTGGTCGGCCAGCAGGTCGGCATTTTTCATAAGAAATTATTTCGAAAGGATAAAATGGAAGATTTAAATATTAAACAAATGATGTTGGCGGCAAAAATAATTGCAGCTGAAAAAAATTTACCAGAAGAAAAAGTTTTAGAAGTTATTGAGATGGCGATTGCGGCTGCTTGGCGACGCGAAAACGGAAATCGCGACCAAAATGTTCGAGCAGAACTAAATACTCAAACTGGTGATGCCGAAGTTTTTGTGCAATATGAAGTTGTTGACGGTGAAGAAGCTTATAATATTAATAACGAGATCTCTCTTGAAGACGCGAAAAAACTTGATGCGAATGCTGAAATTGGCGAAATTGTTGAAGAGAAGTTCCCGGTTGAAACTTTTGGTCGTGTGGCTGCCCAAACTGCTAAACAAGTTGTTTTGCAGCGACTTCGCGAAGCTGAGCGTGAGATTATTCTTGAAGAATTCGAAGATAAAGTTGGTACTATTGTAAGTGGTTCGGTTTCGAAAATTGACCAACGATTTGTGAGAATCGATTTAGGAAAAGCAAATGGAGTTATGCCACTCCGCGAACAAATTAATGGTGAATATTTTAGTGTTGGCCAGCGGATTAAAGTTCTTGTTAAAGAAATTGAACGAGATGGTCGTGCACCAGAATTGATTCTTTCACGTGCAGATGCTAAATTCGTTGAAATTCTTTTCGAACAAGAAGTGCCAGAATTAGAAACTGGAATGGTTGAAATTGTTGCGATTGCTCGTGAGGCTGGTCGCCGAACTAAGATGGCGGTTCGTTCAATCATGAACGGTGTTGATCCAGTTGGAACTTTCGTTGGTAGTCGCGGTGTGCGAGTTCAATCTGTTATGAATGAAATTGGTGAACGTGAAAAAATTGATATTGTAACTTGGAGCGAAAACCCAAGCGAATTTATCCGTGAGGCGTTAAGTCCTGCAGAAGTTGTTGAAGTTCAAATTAAAGAAACTGGTGAAAACGAACGCAAACGAGCAACTGTGCTTGTGAGTGAAGATCAACAAAGTGTTGCGATTGGCCGCGCTGGGCAGAATGTTCGCCTTGCAAATCGACTAACTGGTTTCGAACTCGATATTGAACTTGCTAAATCTACCGAGAAAAAACCACGAGGGAATGTTGAAGACGGCTTGTTTAGCGCTTTAAATGAAGCGACTGAAAGCGAAGTTGTTGAAAACCTCGACGGAGATGAAAGTGACCGCGAGGAATTCGGCGGAGAAGAGCAATAAACATTTTAAGAGCTAGCAGAGTTGACTGCTAGCTTTTCTCGTGTTATAATTATTGCATTGGCTTTGGGCAACCAAAGTACTTAAAAAAGGAGGACATTTTTATGTCAAGTAAGATCGAAAATATGAAGGTCATAATTCCCGCTGCAGGAAAAGGAACTCGGGTATATCCGGCAACTACGGCTTTTTCGAAGGAGTTAATTCCTTTGCCATTTGACGGTTTTTTACAAAATATCATCTGTATTCAGATTGAAAAACTGTTAGAGATTGGTATTTCGACTAAAAATATCGCGATAGTGATTAGCCCTGAAAAAAACGATATCAGGCAGGTTTTCGAGATTAAGCGAGAACTTGCAGATTCACTTCGAAAAAAAGGAAAAGCTAAATTTGCTGAAAAAATTGAGCGTGTTGAGCTTCTTGCTCCAAAGAATTTCATTTTGCAACATTGCGTTGCCTGTGGTAATCAGGCACCAATTTCAACACCAGAAGTTATTGAATTTATCGGTGAAGATGATTTCTGGTATGTTTTGCCGGATGATATTTTCGCAATTAAAAACAGTAAAAAGAACGAATTTCTACAGATGTTCGAAACTTATCAGAAGTTTGACGGAAGTGTTATGGCAGCAAAAGAAGTTCTCAATGATTCTGAATTTGATAAATACGGCATCGTTGCAGGTTTGATTGTGTCACGCGAAAAAGGTTCTAGTGGGAATTTGGTCGTTGATGTTGAGCGGATTGATGAAAAACCAGGTGTTGAGAACGCGAAAAGTAATCTTGCAAGCGTTTGTGCGTGGATTTTCAAAAATAATTATCTCGAGTCGTTAGCGTGGAATTTAGCTGAATGGCAGAAAAATCCCAATGGCGAGCTGATGCTCCAATTAGCAATTCAGCATGCTATTGATAATGGTGAAAAATTCTATGCTGTTCAAATTAGAGATGGCTGGTATTGCGATAGCGGGAATGGTTTTGATTATTCATTATCTGTCCCAGCGATGATGTTGGCACAAGATGAATCTGGTGAATATCTTGAAGAGCTTCACAAGATTATAAAGTTTTTCGAAAAATAGCCTCCAAAAAAAGCACTCGCGTGAGTGCTTTTAAATTTGTTTAAATCCCCTCATGTTGAAGAAGCCAGCTTTTACGGTTTTGCCCTCCGTTATAACCGCCAAAATCCATATCTTTTGTAAGAACTCGATGACATGGAATAATTATGGAAAGCTTATTTGCGTTCAGAGCGTTGCCAACCGCACGAACGGCATTAGGATTTTCAATTTTTTCAGCAATTTCAGAATATGTTGAGGTTGAGCCGGAGCGAATATTTTGAAGCTCCTCCCAAACCTGTTTTTGAAAATCTGTTCCAATCATTTCGATTGGTGTTTTAAAACCTGCAAAAGGGTGTTTAAAATAATCTTCAAGTTCAATGCGTATTTGTTTAATTGGTAGATTTTCGCCTTCTTCGATATTTTCAACTTCAAAAAACTCTTTAATTTGAGCTAAATCTTTTTCGAAATTTTCATTATCTTGAAACTCCAAAAAAACCAAAGCATCGTCGTGAGCGATTGCCGTCATTTCGCCAAGGGGCGTTTGAATTTTAGAAAGTTTTAGTTCACGCATTTTAATATGACAATTATATATAAAAAAGCCTAAAAAGTCAAATAAAATAAGAAATTATTAGCACTCATATTGTAAGAGTGCTAAAAGTATGATAAAATAGAGTTATGATACCTGAAGATTTTCAAGAAATTATTTCGCGAATGAGTGAAAATTCGCATAAAAGTTTGGAACGGGCAGAATTCTTCTCTCGTAAATTTAAAACTGGCTACATTGGAATTGAACATATTTTGTTAGGAATTTTGGCAAATCGCGAATCTTCGGCGGCAACTTTAGCATATGAATACGGCTTAAAGTTTGAAGATTTATATGATTTTTTTGTTGAAAATCCGCCAGTTTCGAAAAGTTTACCAGATTTTGCAAATCCAAATGTGCGAGCCTTAACCGACCGTGCAGTTTTTGCATTAAAAATGGCGAGTTTAATTTCTGGTGACGATAATGAAATTGGCACAAAAAACCTGCTTTTCTCAATTTTAAAGCAAAAAGATTTAAAATTGCAGGTTGTACTTCGGCAAACCGGGGCTGATATTGAGGGGCTAGTGAATGCTTTTGATATTTTGTTTTCGAACGAAAATTCAGCTGAGGGAATTGATGAGATTGAACAAAAAAGCTTTCGAAAGAATTCAGAGAAGCAGCAATCAAGCCGTGAAATTGCAATTTTGAAGAAATTTGGCGAAGATTTGACAGAAAAAGCCAAAAATGGCGAACTCGATCCAGTAATTGGGCGTGAAACTGAAGTTCAGAGATTAATTACGGTTTTGCTTCGTCGCACGAAATCGAACCCAGTTTTGATTGGTGAAGCTGGAGTTGGAAAAACCGCTGTAGTTGAGCTTCTTGCTCAAAAAATTTCGAAAGAACAAGTCCCATCACAACTAATTGGAAAGCGAATTTTTGAAATTGATTTAGCTGGAATGTTGGCTGGTACGAAATTTCGTGGTCAATTTGAAGAGCGGCTAAAAAATGTAATTAAAACGCTTGAAAAACATCAAGAAATTATTGCATTTATTGATGAAATCCATCTTTTAGCAGGAACTGGTTCGGCGGAAGGCGCAATGGATGCGGCAAATATTTTAAAGCCAGCACTCGCTCGTGGAAAAATTAAACTAATCGGTGCTACAACTTTTGACGAATTTAAAAAATCGATTGAAAAAGATTCTGCATTGAATCGGCGTTTTCAATCTGTTCAGGTTGAAGAACCAAGCTTAAATGAAACGATTGATATTTTAAAAGGTTTGCGAGAAAAATATGAAAAATATCATAATATTGAAGTTTCTGATGAAGTTTTGGGTGAAATCGTTGATATGAGTGCGAGATATATTTTTGACCGCCAAATGCCAGATAAAGCTATTGATATTTTAGATGAGGCTGGTGCGCTAGCTGCGAGCGAGAAGGTGTCGAAACCGAATAAAATTTTAGAATTCTCGCGCGAGATTGAAAAATTAAATGAAAAGCAAATTCGAGCGGCAGAAAATGAAGATTTCGAAGGTGCAGCTCTCTATAAAACGCGAATTTCACAACTTAGAAAGAAACTTAGTGAAGAAGAGCAAAAAGCAAAAAGTTCGAAAAAAATTATTTTAACGAGCGATTATGTGGCACGAGCGATTTCTTTAAAAACTAACATTCCGGTTCAAAAAATTTCAAAAAATCAGGCAAAAATTCTTCAAAATCTTGAAAAACATCTTTCTAAAAAGGTGATTGGTCAAAGTGAGGCGATTGAGAAAATTTCGAAAGCGATCCGCCGTAATAAATCTGGGATTTCAGATGAAAATCGTCCAATTGGTTCGTTTATTTTTCTTGGTCCGACTGGTGTTGGAAAAACCGAACTTTCACGCCAGCTTGCAAACGAGGTTTTTGGCGGTTCGAAATCTTTAATTAAAATTGATATGAGCGAATTTGGCGAAAAACATAAAACTTCGCAACTTTTGGGTGCACCGGCTGGTTATGTTGGTTATGGTGAAGGTGGAACTTTAACAGAGAAAATTCGCCGTCAGCCATATTCCGTAGTGCTTTTTGATGAAATTGAAAAAGCTCACCCCGACACTTTTAATTTACTTTTGCAACTCTTAGAAGATGGTGAATTAACGGATTCTGAAGGGCGGAAAGTTTCGTTCAAAAACACTGTTGTAATTTTAACAAGTAATCTTGGTGCAAGCGAAATGATGAATGAAAAATCGCTCGGGTTTGAGGCGGAAAGTTCTTCAAAAAAGAATCACTCAAAAAATGAAAAATTTGCTCGAAGGGCTCTTGAAAAAGTTCTAAAACCTGAACTTTTAAATCGATTCGACGGAATTATTACATTTCAATCACTTTCGAAAACTGAAATTGGTAAGATTTTTGATATCCTTTTAGCTGATTTAAATAATCGATTGCTTCGAAAAGGTTTGAATTTGAAAGTTCGAAAATCAGCGAAAGATTTTATTATTGAAAAGGGTTATGACGCTAAAAATGGAGCAAGGCCACTTAGGCGCGCAATTGAGGATTTACTTGAACACAAATTGGCCGAGGAAATTCTGGAGAAAAATCCGCCAAAAGGAACGCAATTTGTGTCGAGTGCGAAAAATGGTGAAATTATAATTGAAGTTTCGAAAGATTAAGGAGAGAAAATGCGAAAAACAGAGAATTATTTAGTTCCAACGGTTGTTGAAGAGACTAATAGAGGCGAGCGAGCGTTTGATATTTATTCGCGGCTTTTAAAAGAACGAGTTATTTTTTTGGGTGAAGACGTGAATTCACACACGGCGAATGTTGTGGTGGCGCAACTTCTTCATTTGGCTTTCGAAAATCCAGATGAAGATATTAAACTTTACATTAATAGCCCTGGTGGAAGTGTTTATGATGGTTTGGCGATTTATGATACGATTAAATTTATCAAACATAAAGCTTATATTATTATCTAAAAAAAAACTCTTCCACTAAGGAAGAGAATTAAAATTCTTATCCTTATCTTTGCATTTTTATGCCGGATTTAGCACCTTGTTTTTACAGGTTGCTGGATACTCAAAATGGGCCGTTCCCTAGTATCTCTCTTGATAAGTTTATATTAGATTGTTCTATGAAATTTTAAGTTTGATTTTCAAATAATCTTGCTATGAAGTTAGTATATAATATTTTTACTAAAATGTCAATATTTAAAAA
>CALHWG010000012.1 GCA_938036745.1 uncultured bacterium | reverse complement strand
GCACGGTGCCGAATTATAAAAAACTCCTCCTAATCGGTGGAGTTTTTTCGTTATTTATTTTTTACCTTTAAAGATATTATCAAGAATAATATCATAGTTTATTTAGAGCTATTTTTGTATTCAAATAATTCACCTAATTCAATAGGGAATATTTTTACTTTTTGGTTATATTTTCGAATCTTATCACTTAATTCATTATACCTTTCAAGAGGAATTTCTATGTGAATAATATCTTCAAAAGGAATATCCTCTAAAGAACGAATTTCAGTTTCGCTAAATATTTTTGGTAATTTTGCAATTTTATTTAGCTTTTTAATACCAAGAATTACCGGGAAATTCTCTCTAATGTCAGAATATTTTTCAAAAGATTCCCATGTATTTTTACAAGATTTATTTACTTTTCCGCTCCAAGATTTTTTTGAATTTATTTTATTTTTCTTTCTCCAGTTAAGAATGTTCATGAGTGAACGCGGAGCAAGTATCGTATATGCTAAAATATACATTTTTGTGTAATGTCGCACAATCCAAAAAATACTATCACCAAAACGAAAAGTTTTAGGATTCTTAAAATTATGATTATCCGCATAACATCTAGCAATAATTCTTTTATTCACTAGTGATATTGATTTCATACTTAATTTTTTAGAATAAATAATTAAGTAGTTATCTTGCTGGGTTTTTAATCCATTTTTTAAAATATTGTCAAAAATTGGTGTGATATTTCCGCTGGGACCATACTCAAATCCTCCAGTTCCGTGCCAGAATTTTACATTTATAATACTATTTTTATACTCTTCTAGCTCGTTTTTAGTAAAATTTGGTAAAGTATTCGAAAGTTGCTTTTGGAGCTCTAGAATCGCCTTATTTTGTGTTTTAGTTTTTATTGATTTTGGCAAGAAAAATACACAAATTTGCTTAGGCAACTTATGGTAGAACTTATTATTTATTCGAAAAAACATAAGAAAATTATAACATAAACAGATTAGAAATCCAAAAATATTATAATAAAATAAAAAAGCTCTTATGTAAATATTGACAAAAAGCATAAGTTGTGCTATAATTAAAACATAATCAAAAATAGATTAGATTTTAATAAAACAAAGGAGATTAAATGGCCGGAACAAAGGCAGGCGGCGCAAAGGCAGCTGCAACTAATAAAGCAAAATATGGAAAAGATTTTTATTCACGAATTGGGCAAAAAGGCGGTAAAAATGGAACAACTGGCGGATTTGCTGCGAACCGTGAACTTGCAAAAATCGCAGGGCAAAAGGGCGGTCGAATTAGCCGCCGTGGTCCAGCTACAACGAAGATTTCAATGACTGAAGAGTCTGAAGAATCGAAAATTGAAGTTCGTGTAGCTTAAAAGGGTATAAAAATAAAATCACGCTTTCGAAATATTGCGTGATTTTATTTTATTTTTCGCCGCAAACTTTTAAAACGAGAATCGTTATTTTTCCAGATAGTTCCGCAAGCAGGGCATTTATATGTTAAATCTTTTTGTTGAAAACCATTTAGTTCGCATTTTGGGCAGAGGCTTCTTTTATGTAGCCAATCTCGGTAAGTGTCAAGCTTGCTCTCAGCTAAATTCGAGTTAAAACAAAATCCATATTGACTTGTAAGGTTATTTCGAACGAGCTCCCAAGCCTCAGACTCCATCTTAAGGAGTTCAATATCAAGCCAAAAATCTTCGTGGTCAAGCAGCGCGTGAGCTAATTCATGCAAAATTAACAGATGAAAATTTGAAGATTCTGGTTCGAAAAAAATTGTATTTTCTTTCTTTGACCAATAGAAATCATCGCTTTCTTCGAAATTAAATTGAGGAAAGTCTTTGCACAATTTTTCAACAAATTCCAAATTCATTAAAAATTCAACGCCTCTTTTGCAGATTCAAAACAGCCATAAATTACTGCTTCGCGCGGTTTTTGAGCTTGAACAATTTTTGGGCAAGAAATTCCTTCGGGCAGGTTTTCGCGAACAATTTGTTCTAGAAAAAGATCGAATTTTTTGAAATTTTCACCAAGGCTACCACCGATAATAATTACCTCTGGCTGAATTATTGGAATTATCACTAAAAATCCGCGCGAAATTCTATCGGCAATATTTTGCCATTGTCGTGGTTTTGAAATCTCGCTCGCATATTTACCATAAACATTAAAAATTGCCCGCGCGCTCGCAAATTCTTCCCATTCTCGTACTCGGCCATCAAATTCAATCGGGATTCGTCCAATTTCGCTATTTTTTAGACCTTGGTTGATTTTTCCATCTGTTATTATGCCTGAACCAATTCCCGTTGAAAGTGTAACATAAAGAATATTTTGAGCTTTATTTTTGAACTTTTTACTTTCAAAAAGTCCAGCAAGATTGGCGTCGTTTTCAACTAAAATTTTAATATTTGGAAATATTTTTGAAAGTTCAGCTTTTACATTAAAATTCTGCCAGCGTAAATTTTTTGCCCACAAAATTATGCCGTTTTCAATAATTCCAGGTTCGGCACAAGAAATTGCTTGGATTTCATCGGCTTTTAGTTGTTTCGAAAATTCTTTTTTAATAACTTTTCAAGATATTTTTGCTGAGATTTTGGCGTTTGAAATTCGAAAGATTTTAAAAGTTTGCCTTCTTTCGAAAATCCCGCCAATAAAGTTTTTGTTCCACCCGTATCAATTGCAATAATCATAACTCTATTTTACGATGAAAAAAATAAAAATTCAACCTTTTAAAACGCTTGATTTTTTTAGCTCAAAATGTTAAAATGGTAGCAATCTATTGGGCAGGTTAATTTTAGCTATGTTCAAAGAAATACAATTAAGGAAGGAGTCTTAAAGACTAATGGCAACAGCCAAAAAAATAACAATGGACGAATTGTTGGCGTCTGTTCCAGAGAGCGCAAACCAACTAAATCAAGGTGAAACTGTTGAGGGAACAATTCTTTCAGTTCGCAAACACGAGATTTTAATTGACTTAGGAGCGAAAGGTGTTGGATTTGTTCCTCGCCGAGAAGCCGGTCATTCAAAAAACCTTGTTGAAGGTGAAACGGTAACAGCAAGCGTTGTTGATACTGAAATGGACAACGGAATGTCGTTACTCTCTCTTCGAAAAGCTGCAAAAGATCGCGGTTGGGAAGAAGTTATCGAAAAAATGGAAAATGGCGAAATTATCGAAATTATTCCATTTGACGCTAATCGAGGTGGTTTGCTAGTTGAATATGAAGGAATTCGCGGATTCTTACCTGTTTCTCAACTTTCAGCAGAACACTACCCACGCGTTGGCGCAAGCGATAAAGATGAGATTTTGAGCCGATTGAATGCGCTTATTGATAAGCCAATCAACGTTCGAATTCTTGATGCAGACCGCAAAACTAATAAACTTATCTTTAGTGAAAAAGAGGCTATCAAAGATGGTTTAAATGAACGATTTGACAGTTTGAAAATTGGAGATGAAGTTGAAGGTGTTGCGACTGGCGTTGTAGATTTTGGCGTTTTTGTAAATATTGAAGGAATTGAAGGTTTGGTCCACATTTCTGAAATTTCTTGGGAACGCGTAAATAATCCAAAAGATTATGTAAAAATCGGTGATACAATTAAGGCAAAAATTATCGCAATTGATAAAGATCGCCTAAGCCTTTCAATGAAACAACTAACTGAAGACCCTTGGCTTTCAGAGGTTGAGCAATTTAAAAAAGGTTCAAGTGTTGAAGGAACTGTAACACGAATTACACCATTTGGTGCTTTCGTAAAAATCAGCCCAGCAATTGAAGCTCTTGTCCATGTTTCAGAACTTGGCAAAGGAAACGATATTAACCCAGAAAATATCTTTACTCTAAATGAGCGTAAAGAATTTGTAGTTATTGATATCGATAAGGAGAATCGAAAAATTTCTCTTAGCCTTGCAAAATAATTCAAAATTATTCTTGCGCTGAATAGTCGGAAATCGGTTTTGAAATCGGTTTCCGAACTTCAGCTTAAGAAAAATAAAAAACCAGAGGAGGTTGTATGAGTCAGAAGAAAATCGTAAATATCACAGATTCAATTACTGTTGATGAGTTAGCTGGAGCTTTAAATCTCCCTGTTACAACTTTGATTGGTGAGCTTTTTAAGAATGGAATTGTTGCAACTATTAATCAACGAATTGATTTCGAAACTGCTGTGATTGTGGTTGAAGAACTTGGTTTAAAAGATGTTGAACTTAAGAAAAAAGCAAAAGCCAATGTTGTAACTTCTCGATTACAAAAAATGCATGAAGTTTCTGAAAATGCAAAACCTCGGCCACCAATTGTGGCGGTGATGGGACATGTTGACCATGGAAAAACCACACTTCTTGATACGATTCTCGGTACAAAAACTGTTTCTGGCGAAGCTGGTGGAATTACTCAGCATATTTCAGCATATCAAACTGAAAGAAAAGGCCGAAAAATTACACTTCTTGATACACCAGGACATGAGGCTTTTGCGGCACTCCGCCAACACGGAGCTACTTTAACTGACGTTGTGATTATTGTTGTTGCGGCCGATGACGGTGTTAAACCTCAAACTGTTGAAGCAATTAGATTTGCTCAAAATGCCAACGCAAAAATTGTTGTTGCAATCAATAAGATGGATAAAGACACTGCAAACAAAGATCGCGTAATGGCAGAGCTTTCTGAACGTGGATTGATGCCAGAGGAGTGGGGTGGTGATGTTACTATGGTGCCAATTTCAGCAAAAAATGGTGATGGGATTGATGATCTTCTTGATATGGTTATTTTAACTGCTGATTTAGAGGAGTTGCGTGCCGATGTTGATATCCCCGCTGAAGGCTTGGTGATCGAATCGCATATGGAGGTCGGGAAAGGTTCGGTTGTTTCTCTTCTTGTTGAGCATGGAGACTTGAAACAAGGTGGATTTTTGGTTGCTGGAATAACTTATGCAAAAGTTCGAACCCTCCAAGACTACAAAGGGAGAGCTCTTAAATCTGCAGGACCTTCAACTCCCGTAACTGTAACTGGCTTCAAAGAACTACCGCAATTTGGTGATGTTTTTAAGGTGGTAAAGAATGAGAAAGAGGCTCGAAATCTTGCTCAAAAAGCTAAAATTGAGGCTGCTCAAAATGCCGCAACCGCCAATGTTACTGGTGCAGATTTATTAAAAATGATGAACCAGAAACATGATGCTGAAGATTTTAATATCGTAATTAAGGCCGATGTTCAAGGTTCACTTACGTCTGTCTCAGATAGTTTGCGTTTGATTGAAACTGGTGGTGAAGTTAATCTAAATGTTGTAAGTAGCGGAATTGGAAACATTACTGAAAATGACATTCACTTAGCTGCTGCTGGCGAAAAAACAATTATTTATGGATTTAACGTTGAACTTCCGCCCGCAATCAAAAAAATCGCTACTCGTGACCGCGTTGAAGTTCGAATTTATAAAGTTATCTATGAACTTCTTGACGATGCTCGTGCTGAAATGGAAAAACTTCTTGCGCCAGAAGTTGTTGAAACTGAAATTGGATCGCTGGAAGTTAAAGGTGTTTTCCGCACAATGAAAGAAGAAATCATTGCTGGTGGAGAAGTTAAATCGGGCCGTGTTTACGCTGGATTGCTAGCTCGCGTAATTCGAAAGAAAGAGCAAATTGCTGAAGTAGAAGTTTCTCACGTTCAGCGCCAGCAGCAAGAAGCAAAAGATGTTATTGAGGGTGAAATGTGTGGTCTTTCGTTGAAAACTAAAAAGAAAATCCAGCTTGAAGTTGGCGATAAGCTTGAATTCTTTACCCGTGAAGTTGTTGCTCGTAAACTTAAAGACTAGATAATATAATAAAATAATTTGAAAAAACATTTTGCTTGTGCTAAAATAGAAATAACTAAACAAGGAAAAAAGAGAATGTTTCAATTAGACGACAAATTTTTTGAAGGAATTGGCATTGAACGAATGTCTCCGCAAGAAGCAGCAGTTTTTAAACAACATGTTCAGGAAGAACTTGAGACTCGCGTTGGCGAGCGCATAACAGATGGATTTTCGAATGAAAAGCTTGAAGAGTTTGAAAAAATTATCGATGACGCTCCAGGTTTTGTAGATAATTGGCTAATGATTAATGTGCCAGATTTTCGAAACGATCGCGCATTTATAGCACTCACTCAACAAAATGGTGGGCAAGAAAATCGCCAAACGATTTCGGAATTTGCTTCAATGAAATGGCTTGAAATCAACCGTCCAGATTTTAATCAAATTACAACAATCGTAATGAAGGAAATGCAAGACGAACTTAAAGCTAATATTGATAAAATTTTTAGCTAGAATTCAAAAAACCGTGCAACTAAACACGGTTTTTTCTTTGTAAAATTATTTCAAATAGCCGTTTATAAAGCTCTGTGCAGTTGTTTCTTTGCCGTTCGGCGTAAGAAGCGTTTTTATTTCTAGAAACTCTCCATCCGCAAATTCAAGCGTTAAAGGTGAATTTTTTGGGTTTGAGTTTACTACTTTCGCAGTTTTAACAACTACTAAATAGTCATCAATTTGAATCTTACTTTTTGGAAAGATTTCGAAAGCTCGAATTTGTTGTTCTGCTTGTTTTGCGGTTTGATTTTCTGGATTTAGAATTGAATCACTTTTTTTAAGAAGCTGGCAATATTCGGCTAGTGAATTATCTTGTTTCTCACCTTTTAGCTCACCAGAAAGAATCTTTGGCAAATCTCGCACCAACATTTCAGCACCAATCTTACCGCAAATTTCATAAAGATCGCTAGCGGTTTCTGTTTTCGAAAGTTTAATTTCTTCTTGCGAATAAACATCGCCAGCGTCCATTTCTTTTGAGAGTTTCATTAGCGAAACGCCAGTTTTTGTATCACCATTTAAAATTGCGCTTTCAATTGGGCTTGGCCCGCGGTATTTTGGCAAAAGCGAAGGGTGAACGTTCACTATTGCGGGTGTGAACAAATCAATGATTTCTTGCGGAATAATTCGCCCAAACGAAACTAAAACGCCTACTGGATTTTCGAAATTCTGTATAAATTCGATAATTTCATTCATTTTTTGCGGTTGGAGAACGGGAATTTTAAACTTTTCGCCAATTTTCTTAACTTTTGGCGATTGAAGTTTTTGGCCGCGACCTTTTTTGGAATCTGGTTTAGTGATAATTCCAGCAACTTCGAAACCTTCATCAATAAGTTTTTGGAGTGAAATGGCTGAGAAATCTTCCGTACCAAAGAAAATTATAGGATTTTTCAATTATAAATCCTCCCATAAATCAGAGTTATTTTCGATATCTTTCTCGTAGTTTAATGGCTGTAATTCGCCATCTTCATCTAAACGATAAAACGCGTCTTTTTTGTCGCGAATATGGTCGATAAAGAGAACACCGTTTGTGTGGTCGATTTCATGCTGAAGCACGCGGGCAAGAAAATCTTCAGCCTTAATTCGAACTTCATTTCCATAAATATCAAGCGCTTTAACACGAATTTTTGAAGCTCGCGGAACTTTGCCATAAATTCCTTTAATTGAAAGGCAACCTTCGAAATCTTCAACGGTTTTTCCTTCGAATTTTATAATTTCGGGGTTGATTAAAGCGGTGAATTCTTTATTATTTTTATCATCCAAATCACTTCGAACAATAATGATTTTGTAGAGTTTATTAATTTGTGGCGCAGCAATTGCAGCTGAAATTTCGTGCGGGTGGGCCTCTTCCCAGTCAAGGCTAGCATCAATCATATCTTGTACAATTTGGCGAACTTCATCTGTAATAACATGCACACGTTCGCATTTTTTGCGCAAATTTTGGTTAGGTAAGGTTATGATATCTTCTTTTTTCATTAAGCTCTATTATAACATTTTTAGTGTAAAAAAGCTACAAAATCATTGATTTTTAGGTTTGATTATGATAAAATTTAATACTCGAAGAAAGTAGTCTCAAGGTTAACGAGCTATATAGCTCGTTCTTATTTTAAAGAGAAAGGTTAATTTTGAATATATATAAATCTTATAGATATTGGGAAGTTCTGCATTTATATGAACACATTATCGTGGATGAATTCTGGCGAAGAATGTATGAAGGAGGGTGGGTTTATTTTGAGGACTATTCGGTATTAGGCTTCACTTGGCATAATAGCGGGATTGCTGAAATATCTTTAAAGTCGAAAAATGAAAATATATATTCGGAATTTGAAAAATTTATGGATCAAAACTTGCAGATTGAAGATTGGGAAATTGAAAAATACGCTAATCAAATTTTTGCAGAAGAGCAATCTTGGCGATTTGATGATGATTTTGACTTGAGTAAAATTCGCAAAATGTTGAATGAAATTCATGCTTCTAAATATTTTTTCGAAAAGCCAATTTTAAGATTTAAACCTCACGAAACGAGCACATTCTCTTCGCAATATCTTTCGAAGCCGAGAAATCGGCGCGATATTTTGCGAATTTCGGTTAAATCTGAAAATGCTAAAACCCGCGATTTTTTGCTTGAAAATCTTTCGCGATTCATTGGCTTTAGTTTTGGTTTTTATCACTTTAAAAATCAGGATTTCAAGAATTCTCGAACGGGATATTTTTCAATTGGAACTTATTCGCACCGTGATGTTTTACGTGATTTCGACGAGCGGATTTTGGATGAAATTTCAGATTTTTTGCGTGAAGATTTTTCGAAAATAGTAAAGAGTGAATATTTTGAAAAGTCAAAAGTTATAATTTGTTTCAACCAGCGAAAAGAAACGATAGATCTAGATATTTTAAAAAACTCTTGACAACATACGTATACGCAACTACAATTAGGAGCAGAAGTTTCGATTAGTGTTTTACTAGGAGGCAAATATGGACGAAATAACTGCAAATATAGAAAAGGAGTTTGACATAGAGTTAGGTCCTGTGATAGATAGGTATTTTGACAGAGATATGCTCGATCAAAGTATATATTTTTTTGAAAAATATGCTTTAATCATTACTGATTATTTTAGTGATAATGAAATAAAAACATTTTACCCGAAAAAAATATCGGAATATGGCATTGGCGGAGATGGATTAATCTTTGCTCTTTAAAGTATAAGGAGTCATTCCATGAAAGAAATTACAGATTTTTTAGATCTAATAAAACCAAAAAATGACAGGGAAATGTTTTTGGCATTGATTTATCTTGCGTTGATATTTTTCGAAACGTATAACTACGAAGGTATAGAATATCTTGCGAAAGATTATTGCGGACAAATGATTTCTGAAGGGCAAGGATTTTCTAGCTCTGATAATAAATTTTCGCCAAGCGTGGTTGAATTTGGCGAGCTAGCTGGATTTATGCTTGAAGATATTGAAAAGATGAAATCTGGCAAAATAACGAAAGATGAAGTAAGAAAAGATAATTTACACTATCTAAATAATTATATTTTTAATATTTCGAAAAAAAGATAATTAAATCAATCCTGGCGGGTCTAAATCAACTCGCCACTGTGGCTTGCCTTGAAATTCGCGTGCAATCTCCAAAAGCGGTGCGCGTTTTTTACTTTTTACAACAATTTGCCAGCGATAAGTTTCGCCAATTCGCTCATAAAAAGCTGGCGTTGGACCAAAAATTTGAATATCTTTCGAAAACTTTTTGCGAATTTCGCGCGCTTCTTTCTGCGAATTTCGCACAGCTGAAATTTCAGTTTTATAAACGCAAGTTAGTTTTAATAAATAAACAAATGGTGGATAATTCTGTTTTTTGCGATTTTTAATTTCGAAATCATAAAAGCCAGCGTAATCTTGCTTTAAACCAAATTGAATTGATGGAGCTTCAGGCTCATAAGTTTGAATAATCACATTTGACTCATTCGAATGTCGCCCAACTCGCCCGATAACCTGTGAAATAAGCTGGAAATTTCGCTCACTTGAAGTGAAATCTGGCAAAGCCAAACCAGCATCCGCCTGAACCACGCAGACGGTTTTTAAATTTGGCAAATCCAAACCCTTAGCAATAACTTGCGTGCCAATAATAATATCGATTTCACCGTTTCGAATTTGATGGTAAAGCTTTTCGACAGTTTCATTTTTATCGCTGTCGGCATCAAATCGTGCAATTTTTTTGTTTGGAAAAAGCTTGCGAATCTCTTCTTCGATTGCTTTTGTGCCGATACCTTTATGAATAATTTCTGGTTCTCCGCAATCTGGGCAAGAAGTTGGCGGTCTTTCTTTGTGTCCACAAATATGACAAACTAGTTGAAATTTATCTGTATGTAGGGTGAGAGGAATAAGACAATTCGGGCAAAGTGCCATCCAGCCGCAATTATGACAAAGTGTTACGCTCGCTGAACCACGGCGGTTGTGATAAATTAAAACTTGTTTATTTTCATTTAAAGTTTGATTCATTTCGGTAAGCATTTTTTTTGAAAAGAATCGGTGTGATCTTGAATCTTTTTTGGTTAAATCTATTAGCTCGATTTTTGGCGGTTTGGCTTCTTTTTTGGCAAGTTTAGTTAGTTTTATGATTTCATTTCCGCCGTTTTTTGCTGAAATTTCTGCCAGAAAATAATCTTCAACAAGTGGCGTTGCTGAACCAAAAATTGCTTTAAAATTAAATTTTGAAGCCAAAAAACTGCTCGCTCGTAATGCAGAATATTTTGGTGTTTGATCTTGTTTAAAACTTGGCTCATGACATTCATCAATTACAATTAAACCTAAACTTCGAACTGGCGCAAAAAGTGCAGAGCGAGCCCCAATAATAATTTGCGGGTTTTCGTCGTATAAAATTTTTAACCAAGTTTTGTGGCGTTCTGATTCAGTTCGGTGTGAATGAATGATCTTAATATTTTCAAAATGCTTTTCAAAGTTAGAAACTAATTGTGAAGTTAAGGCGATTTCCGGCACTAAAATTATTACCGATTTTTGATTTTGTAAAGTTTTTTTTGCTTGGTCAATATAAATTGAAGTTTTTCCAGAACCTGTAATTCCGTGCAAAAGTATTGTTCCTGAATTTATTTTATCAAGTTTATTGATAGCTTTTTCTTGTTGAGCTGTGTATAAAAAATTTGAACAACTAGTTTGTTTTTTATCTGTTATTTTATTTTTTTCAGTTTTTGAAAAACGCCTATTTTTATTAATGCCATTTGGCAAAATTCCACTCAAAACTTGTGAGAGTGGAGTGCCATAATATTCTTTCATCCATTTTGAAAGCTGAATTAAATGCTCAGGGATTGCTATTTTTTCTATAATTTTTGTAATTTCACGAGTCTTAAAATCTGGCTTTTGAACTTCTCGCCAAACTATGCCAGTCATATTTTTTTTACCAACGGGAATTTCAACGACCTGGCCAATTTTAAGTTTATTTTTTGAAGCATAAGTAAAAACTTCGCTATTTGAGCGAACAATTTTTGTTGGGGCAACTTCAAAGTAAAATTCCATATATTTTATTTTACATCAAAAATAGCGAAAAATAAAATATTTTTATGCTAAAATAAGCCTTGCGAAAATATCGAAAATTTTGTAAAATAGAAATACGAAAAGGCGAGTATATGGTAGATTTAGATATTTTTATTACATCACGAGTAAAGCGAAAAATTGTTGTATTTTTCGTGACGTATCCTGTAATTAAAATGCATTCTCGGGGTCTTGCAAAACTTTTAAAAGAAGACCCGGGGAATATTCAGCGTGAGCTCGCTAAGCTTGAAAAAGTTGGTTTTTTGTATAGAGAAAAGAAAAAGAATACATACACTTATTTTGCAAATACGAATTTTTTATTTTTTTCTGAACTTCAATCAATTGTAGTGAAAGTTCGCGAGCAAAATAGTGTTTCGCGTTCTAGAAATTATATTGAAAAATCTGTAAAAAGGTAGGTTTTTAAAAAAAGTGGTGGAACAAATTTTTGAACAAATTTTAGAGAATCGTGGAATTTCGAAAGAGAATCGTGAGGCTTTTCTGAACCCAGATTATGATAATCAGCACGATCCTTTTTTATTGCCCGATATGGAAAAGGCGGTCGAGCGACTGCTTGTTGCTCGTAAAAATCAAGAAAAAATCACTGTTTATGGCGACTATGATGTTGATGGGGTTTCGGCTTCAACTGTGATTTTAACTGCTTTCGAAAGTTTTGGTTTTAAGAGTGTAGATTATTTTTTGCCAGATCGTTTTAAAGATGGCTACGGAATGAATGAGCGCGGCGTTAAAATTTTAGCAGAACGCGGAACAAATCTAATTTTAACAGTTGACTGTGGAAGTTTAAACCATGCTGAAATTGATTTTGCAAAAGGCTTTGGAATTGATACAATTGTGACTGATCATCATAATATTGCCGAAGTTCAGCCGAATGCAGTAGCAGTTGTGAATCCGCGCCGAAAAGAAAATAAATATCCGCAGGCTGAGAAATTTGCAGGCGTTGGTGTGGCTTTTAAATTGGTTCAAGCCTTGCAAACCAAACTTGATGGTTTTCCTCTTGGCCAAGAAAAATGGCTTCTTGATATGGTAGCGCTTGGCACGGTTTGTGATATTATGGAGCAAACTATCGAAAATCGCCAAAATATTTTTTGGGGGCTAAAAGTCCTTTCGAAAACTCGCCGAGCCGGTTTGAAATCGATGCTTGCATTAGCTGGCGTGAAAGAGCCAAAAAGTTCAACGCTTGGTTTTATTATTGGCCCGCGAATCAATTCGGCTGGCCGGCTCGAAACGGCTGAAAAGGCTCTGGATCTAATGCTTGAAAACGACGCCTTCGTGGCTTTCGAAAAAGCTAAAAATCTTGATGACTTAAATAAAAAACGCCGTAAAATTCAACACGAAGCGCTCGAAATTGCAATTCAAAAAGCTAAGGATTTTGAAAATGATAAAGTTTTAGTTTTGGCGGATGAAAGTTTTAACGATGGAATTATTGGAATTGTGGCGAGTGGTTTGCTTGAACGCTTTAAAAAACCAGTTTTTGTAATTTCAATTGAGGGTGAAATTGCGAAAGGGTCGGCGCGAAGTTTTGGTGGATTTTCGGCAAGTCAAGCGGTGCAAAATGCAAGTGAAATTATAATCAAAGGTGGCGGCCATGATGCGGCCGCAGGTGTAACTCTTCCAACTTTAAAAATTGATGATTTTCGAAAAAGCGTGAACGATTTTTATGATTCGCTTAATCTTGAAGATCAGCTCAAATATCTTTTACCGAAAGTGGATATTCAGCTTGAAGACTTTTCACCAATTTCGTTGGAACTTTTCGAAAAGATTACGGCGCTTGAGCCTTTTGGAAAGGGAAATGAAGAGCCAACTTTCGAAATTAAAAAGGTGCGAGTTGTAGCTCGGCAAGAAATGGGCGATAAAAAACAGCATCTAAAGCTAACTTTAACGGATGGTGAGAGCGAAATTAAAATGTTAAAATTTAATGCGCCAGAAGAATTTTTTGCTGAAATTGGTGAAGAGATTGACGTGGTTTTTTCACTTGGCCTGAACGAATGGCAAGGGCAAAAAAATGTTGAAGGGCAGATTTTACATTTAGAGAGAAAGCGTGTATAATTGGCCTATGAATAAAATCCATGTGAATATGATGAGTTCTGCGGATAAGGTTGCTGGCCAAGGCGTTGGTGGCGCTTATGTTGAGCTAATGAATCTTCTTGAAAATCGAGCAAAGAGCGAGTTAAAAATTACCAAAACACTTCGTGCAAAAAATCCAGATATTACGCATTTTCACACTATTGACCCGCATTTTTATTTAGCTGCACAGTTTAAAAAATATACTGGCCGTAGAATTGGTTATGTTCACTTAATTCCTGATACTCTTGATGGTAGTTTAGATATGCCAGCAATTGCTGAAAAAATTGTAAAAAAATATCTGATCAAATTTTATGATAAAATGGATCATTTAGTGGTTGTGAATCCAGATTTTAAAGAGGAATTAGTTAAAATTGGTATTGATCGAGAGAAAATAACTTATATTCCAAACTTTGTTGCAAAAGATAAATGGTCTCCTCTGAGTAAAGAAGAACGAGAGGAATTTCGAAAAATACAAGGCTGGAAAAAAAGCGATATTGTAGTTTTTGGAGTTGGTCAAGTTCAGCAGCGGAAGGGCATTGATGATTTCGTAAAATTGGCAGAGAATAATCCCGATATTAAATTTGTTTGGGCTGGCGGTTTTTCGTTCGGAAAAATTACCAGTGGCTATGAGCGTTACAAAAAAATAGCTGAAAATCCACCAAAAAATTTGAAATTTTTAGGAATTGTTCCGCGCGAAGAAATTCGAAAGTTTTATGCAAGTTGTGATTTGTTTCTTCTACCAAGTTATGCGGAACTTTTCCCGATGTCTATCTTGGAAGCCGCAAGCTGTGGTGCGCCAATAATGCTACGAGATTTAGATTTATATAAAAATATTCTTGAAGGAAAATATTTGGCAGGCAAAGATTTCGAAGAGATGAATAAAGTAATTAAAGATATTTCGAAAAATCCAGAAAAATTAAAAGAATTTAAAGCAAAGTCGAAAGAAATTTCAAATTACTATTCAGAGGATAGGCTGTTAAAAATTTGGATTGATTTTTATCG
>CALHWG010000011.1 GCA_938036745.1 uncultured bacterium | reverse complement strand
TGAGGAGTTCGATGCTAAAATGAAAGAGCAACGTGAACGCTCGCAGACGGCTTCAAAAGGTAAGTTTAAAGGTGGGCTTGAAGGGCAAACGCTCGAACACCGCAAGCTTCATACAGCTACTCATTTAATGAATGCGGCACTTCATAATATGTTTGAGGGGCAAATTGCGCAAAAAGGTTCAAATATTAATACTGAGCGGCTCCGTTTTGATTTTACTTTTGACCGAAAATTAACTGATGAAGAAAAGCAACAAATTGAAGATACGGTTAATGAACAAATTTCGAAAGGGCTGGAGGTTTCTTGGGCGGAGTATCCAACGGATTACGCCTTGAACGAGCTGAAAGCGATTGGTGTTTTTGGTGATAAATATGGTGAAACGGTTAAGGTTTATACAATGAAAGCTAAAGGCGAAAAACCGTTTAGCGTTGAAATTTGTGGTGGTCCGCATGTTGATAATACGCGAGAGCTTGCTGAAGGCGGTAAAAAGTTTAAGATTGTGAAAGAGCAATCTTCAAGTGCTGGCGTTCGGCGAATTAAGGCTATTTTGCGATGATTCAAAAAATTAAACGCGGAACTATTGTTGTTGGCTATCCTGGCGTTGGAAAAAGTTCAATAAAGCATAGGGACTTTATAGATTTGGAAAGCTCTGATATTATTTATGTTGATAATTTGGCTTGGAAATATGGCAAAGAAAACGCAAAAGGGCGATTTGATAGAGTTCGAAAAGATAATTTTCTTCAGATTTATTGTAACGAAATTGTAAAAAATTATTCGCCAGATAAAATTATGGCGGTTTGGAACAATAAGGAAGTTATTGATTTTTTAGCTCAAGAAAAAATGCCATTTTGTGTGGTCGCTCCAATGAATAATCCTAAAAATATAAGTGAGTTTGTTAATCGATACAAAAAACGAGGTAATAATGAATCTTGGATTTTTGGAGTTGACAGAAAAAGCGGTGTAAAGGGTTCTCTTGAGAGGTTTAATGCTGATGAATTTAGAAAAAAGTATGACTGCGAGGTTTTCGAACTGGATAACAAAACTTTTTTGAGCGATATTTTGGAATTAGAAGACATAGAAATAATCTTGTGAAAATTTGCAAAAAAACCTTAAACGGTTTATAATAGTGTTGGTATGCTATTCAAGAATAAACAAAAAGAAGATTTAAGCGACAATCATATCGTTGCCCTTGATATTGGAACTGAATTCGTGAAGGCTCTTGTAGCTGAAATTGATGGCGATGAAATTCGTGTTATTGGTGTTGGGCGTGCACGGCAGAGCGTGGCGGATATGCATTCGGGTGCGATTGCTGATATTGCTAGCGTTGTTCAAAATTGTGAGAATGCTTTGATTGAGGCTGAAGACCAAGCGGAGATCCAAGCCAAAAAAGCCGTAATTGGAATTGCTGGTGAGTTGGTTAAAGGAGCTACAAATACAATTAAATATCGTCGTCCGCAGCCAAATCGCCCTCTTGATGAAGCTGAAATGGAATTTATTATTGATAAAATTCAAGAAAGAGCTCAGCTTAAAGCTCAAAGAGAGATTGCTCTTGAGACGGGAAATCAAGAAGCTGAAATTAAGCTTGTTAATTCAGCAATTGTTGGGATTCATATTGATGGCTATAAGGTTTCGAATCCGATTGGTTTTCAGGGAAAAGATGTCTCAATTCAAATTTATACAGCTTTTGCACCAACTGTTCATATTGGTGCTATTGAGCGTGTTGCAAATGAACTTGCGCTTGATTTAATTGCGGTGGCGGCTGAACCTTTTGCGGTTGCTAGAAGTGTTGTTGGTTCAGATTCTTCAAGCAATTTTACTGCAATTTTAGCTGATGTTGGTGGTGGAACAACTGATATTGCTGTCGTGAATGATGGTGGTGTTGAAGGAACTAAAATGTTCGGAATTGGTGGTCGAAGTTTTACAAATCAAATTGCGAATGAGCTTTCATTGTCTTACAAGAACGCTGAAAAACTAAAGCTAAACCTTTCTAATGAAAAACTCAAGTCTACTATTGCAAAGCAGGCAATCGATGCAATTGATAATACTTTGGATGTTTGGATTTCTGGCGTTGAACTAGCATTAAGCGATTTTAAAAATGTTGATTATTTGCCAAGTAAGATTTTACTATGTGGTGGTGGCTCAAGCTTGAATTCTCTTGTTGAAAGATTGGAAAATGACGATTGGTGGCAAGAATTACCATTCAATAAAAAGCCTATAGTAAAGCATATTAAGCCTTCTGAAGTTTCGGGAGTTATTGACGAATCTGGAAAAATTAACGACCATACATTTATTACGGCAATGGGGCTTTTACGAGTCGGATATGACACTTACAGTACTGATGAAAATGCTAGCGAGAGTTTTCGTGATAAACTAAACAGGATTTTACGAGCTTAAAAGAGGTAAGATATGAGTGAAAAAGTTAAAAAAGATGTAATCTATGTCGATGTTGAAGATGATATTACGGATGTTGTTAATAAAATAAAATCTTCGAAAGAAAAAATTATTGCAATTGTTCCACCAAAAAGTTTGGGTATTTTTAGGAGTGCTGTAAATATTCGCTTGCTTTCTCGGGCTGCACAAAAAAATGATAAGAAGATTGTTTTTATTACTAATAATTCTGCATTAAAGACTATGTCGGCAGCGGCAAAAATTCCAGTTTCAAAAACTCTTCAAAGTAAGCCAGAGGTACCAGAAATTGATATTTTAGAAGTTGAAGGAGATGATGTTATCGATGGTGAAAGCTTGCCAATTTCGGATTTTAGTGGTCCAACTTCTGATGATAAGGAAGCTGAAATTCTTGAGGGAATTGATATTGATGATAATAAGAATTTTAACAAGATTAATCTAGAGCTTAAAAAAGAGAAGACTAATAAATCTAGAAAAGGATCGAAAGTTCCAGATTTTTCAAAGTTTCGAAAAAAAATTCTTATTATTGGTGGGGTATTTTCTGTATTTTTAGTATTTATAATTTGGGCGATATTCTTTGCTCCATTTGCGGACATTACGATTGCTGCAAAAACCTCGACTACTAACCTAAAAGGTGTTGCTTCGATTTCTAATAGTACAAGTGAAAATTCGTTGCTTTCAAAAACTGAAACTATTGAAAAAAATCATGAAATTACTTTTGAAGCGACTGGAATCCGTGAAGAAGGTGAAGCGGCTTCAGGAACTTTAAATCTTTCTCAAAGTGGTGATAGTGATCCTGTTACCGTAGCGCAAGGTTCTGCATTTTCGGCTGGGCAATGTAATTTTATTACAACCTCATCTGTTACTATCCCAGGAGTAAAAATTAAAGGTGGTGTAATTTCTAGTGGAAAAGCTAGTGTTAAAATTAAGGCGACGACTATCGGCGAGCAATGTAATCTGCCAGCACAAGAATATGTTTCGTCGATTAAGGGTGTTTCGGCAAATGGCGGTCAGCTTTCAGGCGGCTCGAAAAAAACTTTAAAAGTTGTTTCGCAAAATGACATAAATGCAGCAAAAGCTAAAATTAATACAGAAAATGCAGATTCTATTAAGAGTTCTCTAAAAGCTAAATTCAGCTCAGATTATACTGTGTTAAACGATAGTTTCTCCGTAAAAGATGGTGAGATTTCTTCTTCTGTTGCCGTCAATCAAGAGGCTCCAAACGGTAAGGCTACATTAAAAGCAACTTCTCTATATTCAATTACGGCAATTGAAAATAGAAGTATTGAAAGAATTATCTCTTCTCTCGCTAAAAATAAAATAGGTGATTTAAATAATCAAAAAATTTATGATTATGGCTTGAAAGAAGTATCATTTTCGAAATTTAGTGGTAATAGTGTAGAGATCTCATCAAATGTAAAAATTGGCCCAGTTATTGATATAGATAATCTGAAAGATAAAATTAAGGGTAAAAAATCTGGTGAAGTTCGAAGCTTAATTGAAGCAAAAGAGGGTGTAAAAAATGTTGATGTGAAGTTTTCATTCTTTTGGGTAAATACTGTGCCGAACGATGATAAAAAAATTAATATCAAGTTTACGGTTGATAAATAATGAAATCTTTAAAGTTAATGGCGCTTGATGTTGGTACTAAGAGGATTGGTATTGCTTTGGCCGACTCCTTTATTAAAATAGCAATACCATTTACTACTGTTGAAGTGAATAATAATGTAGACTCTGCAATAAAACAAATTATTGAGATAATTTCAAAAGAAGAAATCGACGTTCTTGTGGTTGGGCTGCCACGAAATCAGAGTGGTGAAGAGACTTCACAAACTGCTTATACCAAAGAATTTGTAAAAAATTTTGAATATTCAGTTGATAAAATTTGTTTTCAAGACGAAAGCTTGACGAGTATTCAGGCTGAAAACAGGCTAAAAAGCTATGGAAAGCCATATTCAAAAGGTGATATTGATATGAATGCGGCTTCAATTATTTTACAAGATTATTTGGAGGAGAATTTTTAATGGATGGGATTATAAAACCACCAGTAAATAGAGATAAGCAGGAGCTAATAGAAGATCGTGCTGAAAGGGTTATTGAGGAAATATCTAAGCGCGAAAGGGAAACTGCTGCTATTTTGTACACAAAAAATAATAAAAAAAGAGTTTTTCGAAAGAGGATTTTAGTTGTTTTTACAGTTCTATTGTTTTGCTTTATTTCTTTTTGCGGAATTTTATTCTTAAGCTATAATAGTGCAATAAATTATAAAACTAACGATTCCAAAAGAGTTAATTTCAATATTAGTAAGGGCGAATCTTTAGATGTAGTTGCTCAGAGATTGGCTGATAAAAAAATAATTATTTCTAAAAATTCGTTTATTTTTTATGCGCGAATAAATAATAAACGAAATATTTTAGCTGGTAGTTATCAGTTATCTTCAAGCATGACAATTCCTGAGGTTTTGGATATTTTAAATAAAGGTCAAGCTGTTGATAGTTTTAATATTACCTTTTTACCTGGTGGAACGGTAAAAATGGCCAAAAACGCTCTTTTGAAAGCTGGCTATTCGAAAAATGAAATTGATGATGCTTTTTCGAAAGATTATTCCGGGGAATTTCCAACTCTTTTCTCTGGTAAGCCAAAAAATACGGATCTTGAAGGATTTCTTTATGGTCAAACTCATAATTTCAAGAAAAGTACAAAAGTTGAAAATATTTTGCGGAGATATTTTGCAGACTTTGAAGCTAAAATTAAAGAATTAAACCTTGAGAATAAATTCAAACAAAAAGGTTTGAGTTTATATGAAGGAATCACACTTTCTTCAATTGTTCAGAAAGAAACCTTGAGTGATTTCGAAGATCAGCAAAAAGTTGCAGGTGTTTTTTACAACAGAATTAAAGCTGGTATGACACTCGGCTCAGATGTAACGTATCAATATATTGCGGATAAAACAGGGGCTGAAAGAACTCCAAATTTAGATAGTCCTTATAATCTTCGAAAATATAAAGGTTTAACACCTACCCCAATCGCAACACCAGGGCTGTCTGCTCTTAAGGCGACGGCTTCTCCGGCTGAGCATAATTATTTATTCTTTTTGAGTGGAGATGATGATAAGACTTATTATGGTAGAACAGATATAGAGCATCAAGATAATATTAAAAAATATTGTGCAAAAAAGTGCTTGATTTTGTGATTAAGCTTGACAATTGTATTAATATTTGATAAAATTTTATATGTAAATTAATATAAAAATGATGTTTTGTGTATTTTTATATTAAGGCACCTACCAGAAAATACTTTATAGCATTCGTTTAACTCTATAATATTAATTAAAAAGGTCGACATTATGCTAATTTTCGAAAAGAAAGGGTATTATTAAGGTAGTGCATCACAGTAATGTGTTTGCGGGAGAAAAATTATTTGTAGTCAAAAACGAGGAGTTAAATCTCCTAAAATTGAAATTATACAGAATAGAAAAAATACAGTTTCTAATTCTACTTTTTCAAAGATAATTAATATATTAAGTTTAAAATCAACTGTTGTTTATTCTTCTATTTTTGTTATTGTGGTTATGGTTGCCGTATTTGGTGGTAGTCAGCCAGATATTAAAAAATCAACTGAGTTAAACAATCAAATTAATTCAAAATCTGTTGAAAATACTCAAAATAGTAATGAGAAATATTCCGTAGCAGACAAAGTTACGGAATCTGGTGTTGTTGCAAATCTTGCTGAGTCTGCTGATTTAGCGATCGCATCTTCTGTGGCGAGCCTTTCAACATCTACTGCGATACTTCAGGATTCACCTCAAGCTGCTGCTTCTGTTGAAAAGCCTAAAGTTCTTGAGGTTTCTTCTGAAAAACGTGAAATCATTAAATACACTACGACTTCAGAAGAAGTTATTCAAACAATTGCTGATAAATATGGTATCACTGCTCAAACTATTAAATGGGTTAATGGCTTGAAGGGTGATAAAGTTGAAGCTAATAAGGAGCTAAGAATTCTGCCTGTAGACGGAATTATCTATCGATTTAAATCTGGCGATAGTATTAAATCTGTAGCAGAAAAATACCAAGCCAATTTAGAGAGATTGATTTCTTATAATAAGCTTAAAGATGGCGAAGAGCCTAAAGAAGGTGTTGAGATTGTAATTCCTGGCGGTATCTTGCCTGAAGAAGAACGACCAGATTATAATCCTAAATCTAAGGTCTTCTCAACTTCTACAACTTCGAATTCTCGAAAATCTTCTAGCTCTGTGAATGTATCACCAGTGTCTCTATCTTCTAATTACAATGTTAAGGCTGGAAATGCTTATGCCTGGGGAAACTGTACTTGGTATGCATACAATCGCCGTCCAGACATCGGAAGCTTCTGGGGAAATGCTTCGACTTGGGCAGTCAGTGCTAGAGCTGCTGGGTATAAAGTTGACCAAAATCCATCTGTGGGCGCAATTGCTCAGTGGAATGCTTACGCAAACTCATATATCTGGGGATACGGGCACGTTGCTATTGTTGAATCTGTGAACTCTGACGGAACAATCACTGTTTCAGATATGAATTACGCTGGAAAACTGAATGTTGTAACAACTCGAACAGTACCGGCAAGCAGTGTTTCGAACTATATACACTAAAATATTTAAATGAGCGTCACTGTTTTGAGCGCTCATTTAAAATTGGATTTTTTATATTTTTTGTGTTATTATATATGTATGTTTGTAGATACAGCTAAGATTTTTGTTCAGGCTGGCCGTGGCGGAAATGGTGCGGTCAGTTTTCGGAGGGAACTTTATATCGAAAAAGGCGGTCCGGACGGCGGTGATGGCGGAAGGGGTGGCGATGTTATTTTTCGAGCAACTAAAGACCTAAATACATTGTTGAATTTTCGTTATAAGCCTGAGCTTAAGGCTAAAAATGGTGAAAATGGTTCAAAGAGGAATAAAACTGGAAAGTCTGGTGAAGATTTGATTGTTAAAGTTCCCGTTGGGACTTTAGTTAAGCGAGACGGAGAAATTTTAGCTGATTTAAAAGCTGACGGAGAGGAAACCGTGATTGCTCGAGGTGGTGATGGTGGTTTTGGTAATGCCCACTTTAAATCTTCAGTTCGGCAAACTCCGCGCGTTGCCGAGCTTGGTGAAGCTGGTGAAACTTTCGAAGCTGATTTAGAGCTAAAACTGCTTGCTGATGTCGGGCTGGTTGGTTTTCCGAACGCTGGAAAATCTACATTTTTGAGTGTTGTTTCTAATGCACGACCAGAGATTGCGAATTATGCCTTCACGACTTTAACTCCTAATCTCGGCGTTGCGGAAATTGATGGTTCTAATCTTTTGATTGCGGATATTCCTGGCTTAATTGAAGGGGCGAGTGAAGGTAAAGGTCTGGGTGATGCATTCTTACGCCATGTTGAGCGAACGAGCGTTTTGCTTCATTTGATTGATATTTATGAAGAGAATCCAGATGAACAATATAAAATTATTCGTGAAGAATTAAAAAAGTATCAACCCGAGCTTTTGGATCGGCCTGAAATCATTGCTCTAACTAAATCAGAAGGAATGGATGCTGAAATGATTAACTTTCAAATTTCGAAGCTTCGTAAGGTGGCTGATAGATCGCAGATTTTTGCGATTTCTTCGAGTGCGCATAAAGGCTTAAAAGAGGTTCTTCGTGCACTTCGAAAACAGGTTGAAGAATCTAGAAGTATGCAAGCCGAGGTAAATCTTGATGATGGAGAAAACGAAGAGATTGCTGTGATATCTCTATCTCAGGATGAAATTAATAAGGCTTGGACGGTTGAGTTTAATGAAGAAGAAAATATTTTCGAAGTTAGCGGTGAGAAAATTGAAAAATTTGCTCGCCGAACAAACTTTATTAATGTTCATGGTGTAAATCGTTTGCGTGATATTTTACGAAAAATGGGAATTGAGCATGAGCTCCGCCGAATGGGTGCAGAAAACTCAAGCATAATTTCAATCGCTGGCAATCAATTTGAGCTTGTTGATTCAAATTGGGAAGATTAAGAATGTAAATAAAAAAGCACGATCTTAGTCGTGCTAGCTATGCTGATTGTCTTTTAGGACTCCTTTTTAGATTCTAAGTCTTTCAATTTTTTCATGCCCATATGGAACCCTATAAATCTCCGTACTTGGTCTCTGCTAAAAATTCCTGAGAAGATGTCAATTATTTCAAGAGGGTCATACCCTCTATCCATAAATGATTTGATTAGTCTTTCTGCAATTGAACTAATTTCCTCTTCGCCCCCCTTTATAAAAAAGAAGGGTGTATGGTTATTATCAGCTTCCTTTCGTAGATATGCCAATCTATAATTTATTGTCATTTTTTTCTCCTATAAACGTGCGCGCCATCCTCTGGCGAATGAGTGAGAATATTACCTCATGAACATTTGTATTTTACAATATTTTAATTAAAAAGTCAAATGCGTTTGTAATTTTTGTAGTTCTAAAGTAAAATATAACCATGAAGACTTTCTTTTTTTATGATTTAGAGACTAGTGGATTTAGCCCGCAAAATGACCGAATTATGCAGTTTGCAGGGCAGCGAACAGATGAAAATCTTAATCGAATCGGTGAGCCTGTTAATATTTTGGTTAGATTGAACGATGATGTTTTGCCCAGCCCGAGTGCGTTGATGGTGACGAAAATTAGTCCGCAAAAAACTGTTGAAGAAGGCTATACTGAAGCCGAATTTTCGAAAATGCTCGTTGAAGAATTTTTCACGCCAGATACGGTGATCGTTGGATATAATAATGTTCGATTTGATGATGTTCATATCCAGCATCTTTTGTGGCGAAATTTCTACCCACCATATGATTGGCAATGGAAAGATGGCCGCTCGCGTTGGGATTTGTTAGATGTTGTTCGAATGATTCGGGCGCTTCGGCCAGATGGGATTAATTGGCCGTTTATTATAAATGAAGAAACTGGTGAAAAATTTGCGGCTAATAAACTTGAGCTTTTAACTAAAGAAAACGGAATCTTGCACGAGAATGCTCACGATGCAATGAGCGATGTTGATGGTTTGATAGATGTTGCACGACTCTTGAAAGAAAAACAGCCACAGATTTTTGATTACTTGTTTAAAATGCGTTCGAAAAATGAAGTGCAAAAACTAGTTAATCTTGAGAATCCGAAGCCATTTGTTTATACTTCTGGTCGCTTTAAAGTTGAGTTTGAAAAAACTACCGTGGCATTTCCTATTGCGCCGGCTAAAAATCAAAATGTAATTGTTTGGGATTTGCGGTTTTCTCCTGAAAAATTTATTGATTGGAGTGAGGATCAAATTCTTGAAAATATTACGGCAGATTTTGAAACTCGTTCGAGTGATGATTTCGAGCCTATTGCAGCAAAGATTTTGCAGTATAATAAATGTCCAGCAGTTGCGCCAATGGGTGTTTTGACTGAAGAAAATCAGCAAAGATTAAAGATTGACTTAGCTGAAATTCAAAAAAACTTAGACATTTTACGAAAGAATCCACACTTTGCTGAAAACCTTAGATCTGCTTTCGAAAGGCGAAGTGAAGTCTTTCAAGATAAGAGCAGTACAGAAAAACCAGCTCCAGAAGCTCGGCTTTTTGAAGGTTTTGTTTCAAAAAGTGATGATATTAAAATTGAAGCTGTTCGAAATTCTACTGATCGCGAGCTCGCTGATTTTCATCCAGATTTTGCTGACGAACGATTGACAGATCTACTTCTTCACTATAAAGCAAGGAGTTTTCCGAAAAGTTTAAGCTCTCAAGAAAAAGAGCTTTGGGAAGAGTATCGGGTAAAAAATTTACAAAAAATGATGCCTAATTTTATGAAAGAATTCCAAGAAATTGTAAATAACCAAAATTTAAACTCACAAGAAGAATATATTTTAGAAGAAATTAAACTTTGGCTTGAAAATATTTTACCAGAAACTGACTAATCAATGATCCCGATAAAAATTGTGATAACTCCTAAGATTGCATGGCTTATGGTTACTATGGTAAGATTTTTGGATTTGAGATGTTATACCTGTGTATTATTTTGTTAGTTCTTTAATTTCTGGCGACCATTCACCAGTTAAGATTTTTTTATTCTTTTTGTCTAGCGATATAAGCTCACGAACCTCTTTGGGTAGATTATCTTCTGAGTGCTTAAAACCTGCCGTCCACTGATATCCCTTGTTATAGCCTAGTTCCTTGGTAATTTTAGAAGTAGAATTTCTTAAGTGTAAAGGAATAGGGGCGTTTGGGGCTTTTTGGGCTAAGTTATAAGATTGATACATAATTCCAGTAGTTTCGCGTGATTTTTTAGATTTTGCTAAAGCTATTGCAGCATGGAATAGACTGTACTTAGCTTCTGGCATTCCTATTTTTTCAACCGCATCAAAAGCAGAATTTGCCAAACTAAGAGCACCATTTCCAGCTAGCCCAATATCCTCACTTGCAAAAATGATCATTCGGCGGGCGATATATTTTGGATCCTCGCCGGCATTTAACATTTTAGCTAGATAGTAGCCAGTAGCATTAACATCACTGGCTCGCATACTTTTAATAAAAGCTGATATTGTGTCATAATGAGAATCGCCATTTTTATCATAAATTAAGGTTGGATTTTCGATTGAATTTTTAATAACTTCCGGTGTAATGTTATTTTTTTCAAAATTTAAAATTAGCTCGAGATTTCCAAGTGCATTTCGAGCATCGCCACTACTTATTTTAGTGAGAATTTTGAGTGCTTCTGGATCTATTTTTGTTTTTGGCGAAACTTTTTCAAGCGCATTTTTAATGATTTTTGAAATCTCCTCAGTATTTAAAGGCTTGAGCGACAGGACTCGACTTCTTGAAAGTAGCGGCGTGATAATTTCGAATCCTGGATTCTCAGTTGTTGCCCCAATCAAATTTATTAAGCCGCTTTCAATATGTGGCAAAAAAGCATCTTGCTGCGATTTATTGAATCGGTGAATTTCATCAACGAAAAGAATTGTTCGCGTCCCGAGGTTCCAGTTTTGGCGAGCATGTTCAATAACCTTTTCGATATCTTTTTTGCCACTAGTGACGGCTGAAATTTCAATAAAGTCTGCATTGACTTCATTCGCCAAAATTCTTGAAAGGGTAGTTTTGCCAGTTCCAGCTGGCCCCCAAAAGATTAAGCTAATAGGTTCTTTGTTTTCGATTATTTTTCGTAAAATTCCATTTTTACCAATAAGGTGAGATTGACCAATAACTTCATCAAGTTTTTTTGGTCTCATTTTTTCAGCAAGGGGAATTCTTTGTTGGTAATCCATTTCTATATTTTACCATTTTATTGTAAAAACTGCAAAAATAGCCTTTTCGAAATTTGAAAAAAACGCTATTTTATGGTATCATTTAGCTAAGTAGTCAATTAAAATGAATTTGAGGAATTATGAAAATTAATACAAAACCATTGCCTGGGATGATGGAGCTATTGCCAGAGGAACAGCTCGAGTTTAATCGAATTATGGCAATTATTCAAAAGAATTATGAAAAATTCGGATTTACACCAATTGATACACCAGTGATTGAGCGAACAGAGACTCTTCTTGCAAAAGCTGGTGGTGAGACTGAGAAGCAGATTTATCGTTTTTCGAAAGGTGATAATGATTTAAGTTTGCGGTTTGATTTGACTGTACCTACTGCAAGATTTGTTGCCGAGAATTTTGGTCAGTTGCAATTTCCTTTTAAACGTTCACAAATTGGTAAAGTCTATCGCGGCGAAAGGGCGCAGCGAGGTCGTTTTCGTGAATTTTATCAATGTGATATTGATGTGATTGGGCGAGATGAATTAAGTATTTCTTATGATGCTGAAGTTATTGCAGTAATTTATAATATTTTTCGAGAGCTAAATTTTGGTGATTTTACTCTTCGAATTAATAACCGAAATATCACGAGTGGTTTAATTGAAGGGCTTGGATTAACTGAAAAATCAGCTGAAATTATGACATTGATTGATCGTGCTGAGAAGATTTCAACTGAGGAGTTTTCAGAGCAACTTACTGATTTAAATTTAGGAGAAAAGTCTCAAATAATTTCTGATTTTATTAAAATCTCAGGTTCAGCTGAAGATGTTATATATGAGTTAAAAAATCTTTCTCAAAAAATTAAAAATCGACAATTCGAAAAAGGAATTAAGGAGCTTTTCGAAGTTTCTAAACTGTTAAAAATGATGGGTGTTGAAGAAAAATATTTCAAACTCGATATGCTAATCGTTCGTGGTCTAGATTATTACACGGGAACAGTTTTTGAAACAAATTTAAACAACTTCAAAGAAATTGGCTCGGTTTCTAGTGGTGGTCGTTATGATAATTTAAGCGAATATTATTCAAAAGAAGAACTGCCAGGAGTCGGTGCTTCAATTGGTTTAACGCGATTGTTTTGGTGCCTACGAGACTTGGGCTTGCTGAAATTTTCAAAACGCTCAACTGCGGAATTTTTAATAGTTCCGATGAGTAAAAACGAGCTTCAAAAATCTTTCAAAATTGCTGGTGAATTAAGAAAAGAAGGTAAAAACACTGAAGTTCTGCTCGAAGATTTTAATATGAAAAAAGCTTTTAAATTTGCCGATAAGCGAGGTGTTAAATATACTTTAGTAATTGGTGAAAAGGAGATTTCTGAAAATTCATTTATTTTTAAAGATATGGAAACTGGTGAAAAGTTAGAATTGGCCGAAATTCTAAAAAAATAGTGCTATTGTTTATTTTTTAAAAAATATGTGGTATAATCATTTTATATCACTTTGGCGCCTTGGCGGAGTGGTTACGCAGCGGTCTGCAAAACCGTTTACACCGGTTCAAATCCGGTAGGTGCCTCCAAAATATTTAAGTAAAGGAAACCATATGAAAGAAGAAAATCAAAGAGTTGTAGAAATTCGAAAAGGTGAAAATGAATCAAATGTTCGCCCAGTAGTTGTTGCTCCAGTATCAAAAAAGAAGAAATATAGTCAAACAGTAAAAAGTATTCGACAAATTTGTGTTTGGTTTAATATTTTTACGGCTATGGTTTGTGCTTCAATCAGCCTAGTATATATTTGGGTAGACAATAATCTAGGGGAATTAATGGGCAAAGCTTGGGCTACATTCTTAGTACTTGGTGCTTTTTCTCTATTCATTATGATTATTGCTCCACTTCTTGATAAAGATGAAGCTTAAGTTTAAACACGCCTTGACTTTTGTGGTTAAGGCGTGTAAAATATAAATATGCGCGAGTGGCGGAACTGGTAGACGCGAGGGACTTAAAATCCCTTGACCTAAACAGTCGTGCGGGTTCGATTCCCGCCTTGCGCACCAAATTTAACAATAGTAGGAGAGTATAATAAAATGACAATTGCAATTATTGTAATTATTGCTGTTCTTGTCCTTGTTGGGCTTTTTGTTTGGAGCCAATACAACGCACTTGTGCGGCTTAATGAAAGAGTTGAAGAAGCTTGGAGTGATATCACTGTTCAGCTAAAATACCGAGCAGATTTAATCCCTAATCTTGTTGAAACTGTAAAAGGTTATGCAACTCATGAGAAAGAAGTTTTCGAAAATGTAAGTAGTGCACGAGCTGGATTAATAGGTGCTGGAAACAATGTTTCTGATGCTGCTAAAGCTGAAGGTGAACTTTCACAGGCGCTCGGCCGTTTGTTTGCTGTCGCTGAAAACTACCCTGAGCTAAAAGCTAATGAAGGCTTTATACGTTTTCAACAACAACAGCAAGAAATCGAAGATAAAATTCAAGGTGCGCGCCGATTTTATAATGGTGGTGTTCGAGACCTTAATATTAAGATTAAAGTATTCCCAACTAATATTTTTGCTAAAAAATTAGGTTTCGAAAAGAGGGAATTCTTCGAAGTGGAAGATAGAAAAGTAGTTGAATCTGCACCTCAAGTAAAATTCTAATTTATTTTTAGAGGTTTTATTAAATATGTATAGCTCAATTTCTCAGAATAAGCGTAATACTGTGATTATTTTCTCATTATTTATTGCGATTATTTCTGGAATTGGGCTATATTTTTCTTATGTCTATAACGATTTAATAATTTTTATTTTTACGCTAATTTTTGCTATTTTTTATGTATTATTTCAGTATAAGATTTCGATAGCCATTACTTTAAAAATGAATGGTGCTGAGCCGATCTCAAAAAAAGATGCTCCTGAATTTTATTCAATAGTTGAATCATTATCTATTACTGCTGGCCTACCAATGCCAAAGCTTTATATTATTAATGATTCTTCGATGAATGCTTTTGCAGCCGGAACTAACCCTGAGAATTCTGTAATCTGTGCAACAACAGGGCTTCTTGAAAGTATGGATAAGGTTGAAATTGAAGGTGTGATGGCTCATGAAATTTCACATATTAAGAATTATGATATTCGAGTTTCAATGGCGGCAGTAGCTTTAACCGCTGTTATTGGGATTCTTTCCGATATTGCTCTAAGGTTCATTTTTCTGAATGACGACGATGAGGATTCGAAAAATCCAATAGCTTTAGTATTGGGGCTATTTTTTGTCTTAATTTCGCCGCTTTTAGCTACAATAACGAGACTTGCAATTTCTCGTCAGCGTGAATTTTTGGCTGATGCAACTGCTGTTTCATTAACTAGATATCCAGATGGCTTAATTAGTGCTCTTGAAAAGTTAAAAAATAACAAACCTCTTGAAAGACAAAACTCGACAACGGCAAGCTTATTTATTTCCAATCCTATGAAACAGGGCTTTTTTCAGAGATTATTTTCAACACATCCACCTTTAGATGACAGAATTAAGAGATTGAAAGAAAATAGTGCGAGGTTTTAATGTTTAGAAAAAAAATATTAAGTTCAAATGAAGAACAAATTAGTTTAGTCTATTTTTGGTATATAAGAATTAGAATTTATTTACGAAAAAACATATTGGAAAGGTTTCGAAAGTTTAAAGCGCGCAGGCTACATAGAAGCTTTAAAATTTCAAGAAAAAGAGATTATGTTCGCCCCTTAAAAATTGGGGGTTATTGGAATTTGCTGGGTTTTGTTTTTAAGCTCATTCGAGATAATAAAAAGATTTTTCGAAATCTTGTTTTAGTCTCGGCTTTAGCTGGCATTGTTTTTATTGGGCTAATGGACCAAAATTTTGTTTCGAGCTTGCAAGCTGTTGTTGACACTACTAATGGTGGAAATTTCGAAGGCTTTTTTGGTGAAATTGGCAAAGCCGGGTTGATTATGGCAGCAACGTTTAATAGTGGTGGCTT
>CALHWG010000010.1 GCA_938036745.1 uncultured bacterium | reverse complement strand
GCTTCAGTTTTGCGTTCTCGCATTGTGATTTGTCTTTCGCGTTCTTCGAGCTCGCTGATTTTCGCCTTTTGAGCTTCCGCAGCACGCTCTTCATCGCTAAGTTTCGCCTTTCGTTCCCATTCTTTCTGGGCTTCAGCAAGCCGCTTCTCGAATTTAGCCTCATCTTTGGCGCTTTTTTCGTTCAAGCGCTTCGACATGATTTCATTCACTTCATCTTGCGTGAAAGTTTTCGGTTCATCACCCTGTTGATTCTGGTTCATACCGTTTTCGCCAGCAGGTTTTGTTGAATCAGGATTGTTTTCCATATTCTCCTTTCGATTTTACGCTTCTCAGCTTGATATTCCGCCCCAAGCGCGACTTTTTGGCTTGGGCTTGCTGTGTTTTTCGCAAAAAGAAAAACGACTCTCAGCTTGATGCTAAAAGTCGCAAATGGTTCTGGTAATATTATAGCATAATGTTTATTCTTATGCAATATTTTTAATAACGGACATTGTTTTCAAGATTTTCCCGTTCTTTAATCATTCGTTTTTGAATATATTCTGGGGCGTTATAGAAAAATGGTTTGCCATTTTCTATCGATTTACGAGCAGCCTCAACACAATCTTTGATGTGTTGCTCATCTCCACCAATCACTAGAAAAGCAGGCTCTCCGAAATCGTCAAATATTTTAAATTTTCGCGCATATTCATCTAAAACTTCATCGCTATACCACAAACCGTAAACTCCAACCGTGTCTTCGTGAGTGAATTCATATTTTGTTTTCATTATAGTTTTGAAATCCTTTCTAATAATTCGTTAAACATATTGAAGCTTTCCGGCAAATATTTTTCATAAAGCTCAATTTCTTTTTTATCTTCTCGAGCGGTTGCCGAAAACATTTCAGCAAAAGCTTCTGAACCGAGAAAACGCTTTTTATGATTTTCAATTTGCTCCTTACTTAATTTTACACCTCTTATCGTTTTTCTGCCATCCCAATATTTCTGTTCGTGACCCATTCCGAAGACTCTTAACCCGTTACTAAACGCAGCACCACCGTATAAATCAAAAATACTTGCTAAATCATTTTTTGAATAACCATTTTCAAGTTCGTTTTTAAGCTCAACAGACAAATTGTGTCGTCTATAGGCCAAATTTCTTCCTTCTTTAGTCTTTAGGTATCTATTTGCTTCATCAAAAACGGTTTCACCAAGAGTTTTGCCATTAGAAAGTGCAAACTTACCAGTAGCTCCATAAAATGAACCACGCCCTGCTCGATGATCGAACCCGTGACCATATTCGTGTAGAAAAACCTCAAATGGTTTTCTTATATCTTTTCGATTTCCAGTTGAACCATCAAATATACCAGCTATACGAACACTTACCTTATTTCCAAGCACGCTAAAGTTGTCATTCCCGAGCGGTGAATCTTTAAAAGATAGTTCGCTCGAAAATTTAGCCCAAATAGAACGATGAGTTTCTGGCATTGCGTTTAGTTTTCTGACGACTTTTTCTCTAATATCATCAGTTTTCAATGCTTCATTGAGCGAATCTTCAAGTTTGCACTTTCTAAT
>CALHWG010000009.1 GCA_938036745.1 uncultured bacterium | reverse complement strand
TCTTTCGGTAAAATATATGAGCCAAAAACTGTTCTGTGTAGTTCTTTTACTTCATAGCCTATAGCTGAAAATGTTCGGCGGATCTGGCGGTTGCGACCTTCGCTCATGATAACTTTCCAGTTTTTTCGTGAATCATCAAGCCGTTCAAGCCCAAGCTGTGATTTTCCGTCTGGTAGATTAATTCCAAAATCGGCAATCATCTGTTGATGAATTGGTTGAAGTGGCATGTCAAGAGAAACCAGATATTCTTTTACCTTTCGAAATTTTGGGTGGGTCATTTGAAAAGCAAAATCGCCATCATTTGTTAAGAGTAAAATTCCACTTGAATCTTTATCAAGCCGACCGACTGGTTTTAGCACGCTAAATTCTTTTGGGAGAATAGCATAAATTGTTTCATTTTCGCCCTGTTTTTTACGCGAGCAAACATAGCCACGAGGCTTATTGAAAATTACATATTTTTTCTCTTCGCGAGTTTTTGAGATTATTTTTTCGCCGAGTTTTATTTCATCGCCTGCTTTGAATCGTTCACCAAGTTGAGCAATTTTTCCGTTGATAGAAATTCGCCCTTTTTCGATAAGTTCATCTGCTTGCCTACGCGAAATTCCTAGCTGTAATGCCAGGAATTTATTTAAGCGTTCTGTTTTTTGCTCCACAACTTATTGGGCTCCAAAAGGAGGTTGAGGATTATTATTCAAGGGGTTTTCGCCTGTTCCGCCTTTTAGGATATCATTAATTTGAAAAGATAATATTTCTTCATCGCTTCGACTATTTTCGATCGGCTGAACTACTCGTTCGCCAGAAACAGTCTGTGTGGTTGGCTGATTATTGTTTTGAACGGATGCTTGAGGCTGATTTACAAAATCACTAATTGGATGAGCCGGAGCTTCAATTGTTGGTGATTCTGGTGTTCTAAAATTTTGAACTGGCGCTACTTTAGTATGGGGCTGTTCGAATTGCACAGATTGAGGCGCTGGCTGAATTGGCTGGTTTGTAGAAAAAGATATCGGTTGTTCTCTTTCGAATTGAGCTAAACTCGGTGCTGCGGCACGTTCTGGAGATTGAATAGGCTGAATTGGCCGAACTGGTGCTGGCGCTGGTTTTTCGAAATTTTGAATTGGCGCTTGGACTGCCTGAGTTTGTGCTGTAGAATATAGTTCAGTTGGCGCTTTAATTTCTTGCGATTGCATTGCTGGAGCTTCTTCAGCAGGCGTAGATATTGGCGCTTGTTTTTGTGCGGTTCGCTGCTCTACTGTTAAATCACCATCTTCAAGAACCTCGTGAACTGTTCGTACAACATCTTCAATTCCCACTTGAGATTTCACTAGATAGCGGTCGGCACCAAGTGCTTCACCGCGACGGCGCTGCTCTTCACTTGAGAGGGCTGTCATCATAATAACTTTAATACCGCGTGTTTCAGTTGTTGAGCGCAAGATATCAAGCATATCAAATCCAGAAATCTTTGGCATCATTACATCGCTTACAATTAAGTTTGGTCGTTCTTTAATCGCCATTGCGAGTGCTTCTTCTCCATCGCCGGCCGAAACGATATCGTATCCTTCCGCCAATAATCGAACGCCATAAATCTCGCGCAAACTTTTATCATCTTCTACTAATAAAATCTTTGTCATATTGCTCCTATTATACTATTATTTTTCGAAAAAATCTATACTATTTATGCTTAATTTTTCCGCTGATTCATCATTTTTTGAGCGTATTCAATTTTCATTCTTTCGATATCGTTTAAAGTTGGCTGATTTGATGGATGCTGGCTCGGCTGGGGTTCTATATTCTGCGTAGTTTCCACCATTTGGTGTGGCTGAAATTGTTGATTTTTTGCATCTATTGAACTTTGAGGTGAGTAATTATTTTGAACAGCTTGTGCAGTTTGTTGTGAATTTTCATCTGCTATTTGAACATTATAATTTTGTACTGTTTGAGAATTTTGCACATAATTTTGGCCATTCTGATTTTGCACTCCCGCTAGAGGGCTAAAACCTTGAATTGCACCATATTTAGAAAAGTCTTGCTGTGCTTGAATTACCTTTTGTGCTGGTTGGTTTTGCTCAGCAATTACGCCATTTGATTGTGGAATTGGAGGGTTTTATTATCCACTGTGCCATAAACACATTACTCCCCC
>CALHWG010000008.1 GCA_938036745.1 uncultured bacterium | reverse complement strand
TCGCAATTAATCCAAGAAAAGGTAAATTGTCCATATTTATACCAGGAAATGGTAGCGCGTGAATTTTATCTTTCGCGGCATGTAGCTTTGATTTTTTAACTTTAATATCCACAAGGCGCGTTTTTTTATTTTTCGAAAGATATTCGGGGCTGATTTCGAAATTTGCACCCATTTGTTCGAGGGTTGCAAGTTCAAGTTCGTTGAATTCGATTGGCGCACGTTTGATGGTTATTTCAGAATTTGTAACCAGCGCAACCGCCATGAAAGTTAAAGATTCAATAGGATCTTCACTTACATAATATTCAACATCTTTCTCGATTTTTGTTAATCCATGAACTTTTAAGGTTGTTGTTCCAATTCCTTCAATTTTAACGCCAAGCTCTTCAAGAAAGAAGCATAAATCTTGCACCATATAGTTTGGGCTAGCATTTCGAATTGTAATTTCTTGACCAGAAAGCGCTGCGGCCATAATTATATTTTCGGTTGTTGTATCTCCGCGCTCGGTCAAAAGTATTGGCTTCTCAACTTTTTTTGGTTTGTTCGAAACTTTGTAAAAATCAGTTTGTGCTGTAACATTTGCACCAAAATACTTTAATCCAGAAAGGTGAGGCTCAACTGTGCGTGTTCCTAAATTGCACCCACCAGAAAAAGGTATTTCGAAGTCTGAATATTGGTGAAGAAGTGGGCCGAGAAACATTAGAATACTGCGTGTTCTTTTGGCGGATTCAATATTCATATTTTCGAAAGATAATTCTTTAGGAGGTGTAATTTCGAGATCGTTTTCGCTATTTAGCCATTTAGTTTTTACGCCGATCGAATTTAAAACTTCAATAATTCGATTAACTTCTTCAATTCGAGCAACGCGGCGAAGAATCGTTTTTCCTTTATTTAAAAGAGAAGCGCAAAGTAGGGCGACGGCGGCATTTTTTGATGTTTTAACTTCAATTTCACCAGAAAGTTCGTGGCCGCCATGAACACGAAAATTGGTCTTTTTATTTGAATTAACAGATATAATTTCGCTCGAAAGTTCTTCTGAAATTCTTGCAAGCATTTCAATGGTTATATTTTGCTTACCACTTTCAATTCGGTTAATTGCACTTTGTGAGGTACCAATTTTTTCAGCAAGCTCAACTTGAGTTAAATTCTTGTGCAGGCGGGATTCTTGAATAAGCTTCCCGATTTTTTCTAAATAGGCTTGTTCTTCGTTCATAAAATAATTATATCACTTATGGTATAATAAAAACAAGTTTTCTAAGAATTTTTTTATTTTTTAAAAATATGATATACTTAAAAATATGATATAGCGACGGTTTTATGGCAACAAGAAACTCTCCTTATTTTTTAAGGAGAGTTTTTATGTTTGATGAAAAGATTTTTGACGTAATTGAAAATGAGGAAAATCGTCAGCGAGAAGGCTTGGAACTAATTCCAAGCGAGAATTATGTTTCGAGAGAAGTATTGGCAGCGCTTGGTTCAGTTTTAACAAATAAATATTCTGAAGGATATCCTGGCAAAAGATATTATGGCGGTCAGGAAAATACTGACATCATTGAAAGCTTAGCAATTGAACGCGCGAAACAGCTTTTTAATTGCGATCATGCGAATGTTCAACCACATAGTGGTGCAAATGCTAATGAGGCGGTTTATAATGCTTGGTTAGAAGTTGGCGATACGGTTTTGGGTATGGATTTAGCTCAAGGGGGTCATTTAACACATGGTTCACCGGTAACGCGTAGTGGTAAAATTTATAATTTTGTGCGATATGGCTTAGATGAAAATGGTGAAATTAATTATAAGCAGATTGAAGAATTAGCTGAAAAATATAAGCCAAAAATTATTCTTGTGGGATTTTCTGCCTATCCTGGTGAAATTGATTATGCTAAAATTGCTGAAATTGGCAAAAAATATGGAGCAATGTTGATGGCGGATGTAGCACATATTGCTGGATTGATTGCTGGAGGTATTTTAAAAAACCCATTTGATTATGGTTTTAATGTTGTGACAACTACAACACATAAAACCCTCCGTGGCCCTCGTGGTGGAATGATTCTTTCGAATGGAAAAGTGGGAAATCCGCTCAAAAAACCAGAAAAAACTCTTGAGAATCTCCCAACTTTAATTGATCGTAGTGTTTTTCCAGGAACGCAAGGTGGCCCACAAATGCATTCAATTGCAGCAAAGGCAGTTTCTTTTTATGAAGCACTTCAGTCTGAATTTAAAATTTATGCTCAACAGGTGATAAAGAATGCTCATTTTTTGGCCGAAGAACTTTCGAAAAGAGGTTTCAAACTCGTGACTGGAGGCACAAAAAATCACTTAATTTTAATTGATATTTATGCGAGTTTTGGAATTGATGGGAAAGTTGCCGAACGCGCAATGGACGCGATTGGCCTAACTTTGAACGCCAACTCAATTCCTAATGATGCTCTGTCTATGTTCGCGCCAAGCGGGATCCGACTTGGAACACCGGCTGTAACTTCGCGTGGGATGAAGGAAGATGAGATGACGAAAATTGCTGAATGGATGGAGCTTGCGATTAAGTGTCGTGAAGATTCTAAAAAACTTGCCGAAATTAAAAAAGAAGTTGCAGATTTTGCTAGAAATTTTCCGCTACCGAGCGATTTATAGGCAATTTTTAATATTTCGAAAAGCTAAAAGCTATGATATAATAGACTTGTCATGGGTATGGTTTTTTCGAGATTTAAAAAGTGCCGTTCTAAAATTTCTTTTCTGGGAATTATTTCAGGATTTTTAACCCTTGTTTTTTTAACAATTTCGAAAGCCTCAATCTGGTTCGATGAGGCTTTTTCGGCTTATATAATTCGTTTTAATTTTGCTGAGGTTTGGCATTACACATCTGTTGACGTTCATCCACCGCTTTACTATTTTTTATTAAAAATTTGGAGTACATTTTTCGGCTCTAGCGACTTTGCATTAAGGAGTTTATCTGCATTTTTTGGTGTTTTAACTATAATTTTGGCATATTTTTTGGTAAAAAGGATTTATAATAAGAAAATTGCGCTATTGGCGAGTAGTTTTCTTGCAATTTCACCGATGCTAATTAGATATTCGCAGGAAGCCAGAATGTATACGATGGTAGCATTTTTGAGTGTTTTAACGGTGAGGGCCTTTTATGAAGCTTGGGTTGCCGAAAATACGATGAAAAGTAAGAAAAAATGGCGAATAATTTATATTATTGCTGTTTGTGCTGGAATTTGGACACAGTATCTCTATGCTTTGATTCCAATTTCGTTATGGATTTTTAGAGCAGTTTATATTTCGAATAATCGAGACAAAAGCTTAAATAAGTTTAATCTTTTTGGTTGTTTGAAATTTCAAAAGCAGAAGAATAGTGTGAGACAGTTTTTTAGTAATTTTTTTAAAAAAGAAAAAAGAGTTCAGAAAATAAAAGATATAAAAAGAGATTTGAAAAAAATTTTTGAAAAAGAAGAAAAAAAAT
>CALHWG010000007.1 GCA_938036745.1 uncultured bacterium | reverse complement strand
CCGAATTCTTCTAACTCGGTTGGGCAAGAGCCAAAATTGATTATTCCAAAAATTAATGTTGATGTTCCAGTTGTTTATGGCGTTGGGAATGATAATGCATCTCAGTTGAAAGCAATGGAAAAGGGTGTTGCGCATTTTTCAATTCCAGGCGCAAATGCGGTTCCGGGGCAAAATGGAAATACCGTTTTGAGTGGGCACTCAAGTAATGATTTGTTTGACACAGGTGATTATAAATTTATTTTTGCTCAGCTTGATAAACTTAAACAAGGTGATGTAATTTATGTTAATTATAACGGCAAACGATATACTTATAATGTAACAAAAACAGAAGTTGTAATGCCGAATCAAGTAAATAGAGTTCAAATTGGGACAGATAAACCGATGCTAACTTTGATTACTTGTGTTCCTCTCGGAACTGCTGAAAAGCGTTTACTAGTTTTTGCCGAACAGGTTTCTCCAGATCCAACCAAGGCTGAAAAACCGGCCGCGCAGGATAATTCTGATAATAAAAAAGTGACTCTTCCCCGAAATTCTCTAACATTTTTTGAAAGATTATTTAGCTGGAAATGGGATTAAGATAATAAATTGCTCAAGCTTAAGTTTGAGCAATTTATTTTTTTGAAAACCCTTGAAAATTTAGTAAAAATGAAGTAAAATATACATAAGCTAAATAGGGAATAAAATGAGAGACGAAATTATCATAAACGGAAAAAAATATGATGCAATCACGGGTGAACTTTTAAGTGCTCCAAAAAATAATTGTAGTATTAAAAATAAAGATATTTCGAAAATTCATAATAATTTGCAGCGTTCAAGCACTTTGAATCGTAAATATGTTACAGTTCCAAAGAGG
Source organism: uncultured bacterium (assembly GCA_938036745.1). Lineage (GTDB taxonomy): Bacteria > Patescibacteriota > Saccharimonadia > Saccharimonadales > Saccharimonadaceae > Nanogingivalis. The sequence continues at coordinate 3,279 of CALHWG010000007.1, read as the reverse complement.
CAAGGAGTTTCTCTTTACCAAGATGAAATGATTAGTCAATTCAAACGTCGTCACGATTATCAAGAGGCGATTTTGCGCGCGCGTGAAGCAAAAGAGACTCAACAAGACCGAATCTTAATTTCACGTTTTTCGAAAAATTCTAAAATAATATCACCAATTTCAAAAGAGCAAATTAAAGAAGTTGAGAAGATTGCGCCTTTCGAAGAGCATCCGCTTGCTAAAAAAGCTAATGAAGAACTTCGAGCAAAAAAAGCTCAAAAACAAGAAATTTCAAACCAAGAAGTTAAAGAATTTGCAATTAGTAAAGCAATTGAAAAGTCTCGCGAAGAAAGCAAAAAAAGCCGCGGAATTCACCGAAAGAGTTTTTTTGCGCGCAAGAAGTTTATTAGTTTCTCGATGGGCTTTGCTGTTGCGATTTTTGGCGTTGGATATCTAACTTATATCAACCTACCAGATATTGCAAGCAGAATTACGGCTTTTCAATCTGGAATGGCGATTGAAACTCCTGCTTATATTGCAAGTGGATACTCTCCAAAAGGTTTAGCTTATTTTGATGGAAAAAATGTTAATTTCGAATATAAAAAAGGTGATTCGAATTATAAGGTTCAACAATCGCAAAGTGGCTGGGATAGTTCAGCATTATTGCAAAATTATGTTACAAAAAAATGGAGTGAAGATTATTCAACAACTTATAGCAATGGGCTAACGATTTATTCGAACCGTCGCGGGGAATCTGTTTGGGTGAATAATGGAAAACTTTATAAAGTTGAGTTTTCCGGCAATAAGATTTCAGATGAAGAAATTCGAAAAATCGCAACCAGTCTTAGTGCATAAAAAAAGTGGCTTTTGGCTACTTTTTTTGTTTTGGGTTGAGAAAAAATAAAAATTAAAGTATAATAGATAGTTATGAAAGCAAGAACTCGTTTTGCGCCAAGCCCAACTGGTTATATTCACGTTGGAAATGTTCGAAGCGCACTTTACCCTTATTTGATAGCCAAGCAGACTAGCGGAGATTTTATTCTACGAATTGAAGATACCGACCAAGCTCGATTTGTTGATGGTGCAGAAGATTTAATCCTTAATACTTTAAAATGGCTTGGTCTAGATTGGGATGAAGGTCCAATTTATGACAAAAAAGATCAAGAAAAAGGTGATTTTGGGCCATATCATCAAACTAGGCGTCGTGAAAAATATCTTGAATGGGCACAAAAAATGATCAAAAAAGGCTTAGCTTATGCCGACCCATATTCACCAGAAGAAGTTGAAGAATTTCGAAAAAAAGCTAAATCTGAAAAACGTGCATTTTTATACCGTAACCATCGCCCAGAAAATCCGCCAGAATGGAAACTTGGAATGCCACTCCGTTTTAAGACACCAGAAATTAAACGTTATACTTGGCATGATGCTGTGATGGGTGAGCTTTCAGCTGGCCCTGAGGCTTTAGACGATTTTATTTTAATTAAAGCAGATGGCCTTCCAACTTATAATTTTGCACACATTGTTGATGATTTCGAAATGAAAGTTACGCATGTAATTCGTGGCTCGGAATACGTTGCTAGCACCCCAAAATATCTTTCGTTATATGAGGCGCTTGAAATTAAGCCGCCAATTTTAGCTCATTTACCGCATATCTTGGCGCCAGAAGGCAATAAGAAGCTTGGTAAGCGTGATGGTGCAAAAAGTGTTAGCGAATATCGAGCGGATGGAATTTTGCCAGAAGCAATGCTAAACTTTTTGGCTCAACTTGGCTGGAATGATGGTACTGAACAAGAGATTTTTACCAAAGAAGAGTTAATTGAAAAATTCTCTCTTGACCGTGTGCAAAAATCTGGTGCGAGGTTTGACGAACAGCGACTTTTGTGGCTTAATGGCCAGTGGATTCGCAAAATTTCTCTTGAAGATTTATTTGAGCGTGTGCAAGATTTTTGGGGAGAAAATGCTAAGAACGCTAGCGAAGAATACAAAAGAGAAGTTCTAAGTTTGGTTTTTGATAGATTAAAAAAACTTAAAGATCTTCCTCTCGCTAGTGAATATTTCTTTGCTGAACAAGAGGCCGATTTAGAGATGATTTCGAAAAATAAGCAGCTTAAAAAACTTGAAAAATCGCAAATCGTGGAGCTTTTGAGTTTGGTAATTTCTGAGATAGAACAGCTTAAGGGTTGGAATGATGATAAAATCCAAGAATTACTAAATAGGTTGCTTGAAAAGACAGGCCAGAAACCGGGAATCCTATTCCAGATTATTCGGATTTCATTAACTTGGGCTCCATTTTCGCCGGCCTTGAATCAAACTCTGCGAGCAATTGGTAAGGATGAAAGTATAAAACGCCTTAAAAATTCACTACAAGAAATTGGAAAAATGTAAAAATAAGCTCCGTGACAAACGGAGTTTATTTAATATTTTCGAAAATAATTTTAGCAATTTCTCGCGGTTTTTCCATTGGTGACAAATGGCCAGAATTTTTAAGAATATGAAAATCTGATTTAGGGAAGTTTTTGCGAAATTCCTCTTCATTGAAAGGCTGAACCGTTCCATCTTTATCGCCAATAATGGCAATTTTGATATAATTATCGGTTTCGAACACTTTTTTATCAAGTGCGATTGGGATTGTTGATTTTTGCGCGAGCAAATTCCTTGCTGAATTTTGACATAAAAACATATTTTGATAAATATTTTTATTTGCTTCAAGCGACCAAGTTTTTTGTAGGGTGGCTGCTTTAAAAGGTGAAAAAACTGGTAGATTTGAAAAAATCATTAAAAATCTAGATTTATTTAATAATTTCATTCCAGCTAAAAATGAATCGCTGGGTTCAAAAACAGGATTTATAATAATGGTTGAAATTTTTTTTGAAATCTCATCATCGCTGACAAAATAAGAACTAAAAGAGTGGCCAATAATAAGATTAATTTCACCAAAATTGCTAAGTTTTGAAATCATCTTTTGGTAGAAAATTCGAAAAATATCGATATTTTGAAAGGTGTTAAGTGAGCTTTTACCGTGAGCGGGTAATTCACAAATAATAATTGAATATTTTTTTGAAAGCTCAAATCCAAGTGGAGTTAGTCCAAAATAGTTTCCGCCAAAACCATGAAAAAGGACAGCGATCGGTTTACTTTCTTCTAAATTTTTATATATTGAAATTTTATTACCGTCAATATCGATAAATTCATTTTTTAGCTTTCTTCGCCAAGATTTTAGATTCATTGTATAATTATACCATTTTTGAGGCCTAATTACAAAATGCACTTTCGAAAAAGTATCGATATTTTTCGAATTTT
>CALHWG010000006.1 GCA_938036745.1 uncultured bacterium | reverse complement strand
CATATCGCGCAATTGTTTATGTTTATATAGAGATTTGCGTCGATTAACAGGTCGAGACGCGCGCGTTCGAGATTTAGATTTAAATGAAATTAGAAAATTAACTATTTCTGAAAATGGTTTTGAAAGTAAAATTCCAACTTTTGAGGAATATGTAAAACAAGCAGAAAAAATAAAAATTAAGCTTTTGGTTGAATTAAAACCTAGTGGTGATGAACCAGAAAATTTTGCTGAAATGTTCGTGAATAAATTTCGAAAACTTGGCGTGGAGCGAAAATTTAAAACGATGTCGCTTGATTTGAATTTAATGCGAAAAATTGAAAAAATCGCACCAGAAATTGAAACTGGTTTTGTGATTCCTTTGCAATTTGGGGATTTTGATGATTCTGGAATTGATTTTTATGTAATTGAAGATTTCTCGTATCGGCGATATTTGGCTTTAAAAGCTCATAAAAAACACCGAAAAATTTTTGTTTGGACATTAAATACCATAAGTGAAATTTCAAAATATCTACAGGAGCCAATTGATGGAATAATTTCTGATGAACTTGAAATGATTAACGAAATTGAGAAAGAAGACCGTTCGAAAGAATCAATTTTTAAAACTTTTATACGAATCTTAAAGCTTAAAGTATAACTATTATTTTATTATTTAAACCAATATAAAATTTTATGAAAAAATATTTTGAAATATATTTTAAACAAAAAAGCTAAAAAAGCTTGAAAAATAAGAATAATTATGATAAAATTACAAGGTTAATATTAAATGCGAGTGAAATTTGGGAGATTTTGCGCCTCATTTCAAAAGAAATGACCAGCACGAAGCAAACAAACACTCTTTAAATGAAAGGAAAAGTTCAATGAGTCGAATCGGAAAACTACCTATTGAGGTTCCGGCTGGTGTGACAATCACGATTGACGAGAACGAGATTTCAGTTAAAGGCGCTAAAGGCGAACTAACTGTGCCTCATTTGTCAGATGTAACTGTCGAACTTGACGGCACAACTTTGAAGGTTGTTCGAAAAAATGACGAACGAGTAGCGCGAGCACAACACGGCTTGCAACGAGCTCTTTTGAATAACGCTGTAGTTGGCGTCACAAAAGGCTTCGAAAAGAAATTAGAAGTTAACGGAGTTGGTTTCCGTGTACAAACTAATAATCCACAAGAGCTTGAAATGCAACTTGGATTCTCGCACCCTGTAATTTATAAAGCAAAAGAAGGGATCACTCTTTCTAACGATAAAATGGTTATTACAGTTGCAGGAATCGATAAGCAAGCTGTTGGTCAAGCTGCGGCAGAAATCCGCGCATTGAAGAAACCTGAACCATATAAAGGCAAAGGTATCAAATATGTTGATGAAGTTATCTTGCGAAAAGCAGGAAAGGCAGGTAAATAATGTCTAAAGCATTAGCACTTAAGAAACAAAACTTAGCTTTGCGAAAAGGTCGTGTTCGAGCAAAAATTTCTGGAACTGCTGAACGCCCACGATTAACTGTAGCTATTAGCAATTTGCATGTTTCAGCTCAAATTATCGACGATGTTGCGCAAAAAACTCTTGTTTCAGCAACAACTGTTGGTTCAAAAGCTAAAGGAACAAAAACTGAACTTGCTGCTAAAATTGGTGCAGAAATCGCTAAAAAAGCTAAAAAAGCTAAAATTAATACAGTAGTATTTGACCGAAATGGTCGCCAATATGCAGGTCGTTTGCACGCATTGGCGGATGCTGCTCGTAAGGAAGGATTGGAGTTCTAAATATGGCTGAAGCTCAAAAAACTCAGGCTCCACGCCGAAATAACGACCGAAATAACGGTCGAAATGGTCGAAAAAATGACCGCCGAAATAATAATCGACGCCAAGAACGCGAAGAAAAACAATTCGAAGAATTAGTAATTAACATTGATCGTGTTTCTCGTGTTGTTAAAGGTGGACGACGCTTCCGCTTTAAAGCTCTTGTTGTTGTGGGTGACCGCAAAAACAAAGTTGGTGTTGGTGTAGCTAAAGGTCAAGATGTGACTGCAGCTATCGCTAAGGCAACAAATGTTGCAAAGAAAAACATGATTGAAATCGCTCTTGAGGGCGACACAATTCCACATGAAGCTGAGAAAAAAGTAACTGGCGCTCACGTTCTTTTGAAGCCTGCAGCTCCTGGTACTGGTATTATAGCCGGTGGTGTTGTTCGACAAATTATTGGTGTAACAGGAATTCGAAACATGCTTTCGAAATCACTTGGCTCAACAAATAAAGTTAATATTGCTTACGCAACTATAGATGCTTTGAAGAGCCTTGTTCCTAAAGAACAATGGCTAAATGCACCAAAAGCTAAAAAGGAGACTAAGTAATGAAATACAATGAACTCCAAGTTTCTGCAAATAAAGATAAAATTCGTGTTGGTCGCGGTATCTCAGCTGGTCGTGGTAAGACTGCTGGTCGTGGTACTAAAGGTCAGGGAGCTCGAACAGGAAAGAAACTTCGTGCAACTTTCCAAGGTGGTCAAAATCCACTTGTTCAGGCAACTCCAAAAGCTCGCGGATTCAAATCTTTACGAAAACCAGCTCAAGTTGTATATCTTGACCACTTGAACGATTTGGCTGGTGAAGTTGACAACTTCCGACTTTTTGAAGAAGGTTACATTTCAACACCTTTCCATAAAGTTAAGGTTATCTCACGAGGTGAATTGAACGAAAAAGTTATTTTAAAAGTTCAAGCTGCTTCGAAATCTGCCATTGAGGCTATCGAAAAAGCTGGCGGAAAATTCGAAAAAGTTGCAACACCTTTGAAGAAATCTGCAAAAGAAGAAAAATAATTCTTCTTGAAGTATTTAAAACAGCTCAAAACGAGCTGTTTTAGTTTTAGATAAAAATATTTAAAACTGTTTTTTTTTTTTTTTGATTTTTGTGCTAAACTATATATATGACAGATAAAGATATAATTTCAATAAAGAACTTTAAGCTGTCGTTTGGCAATAAAGAAATTATTCGCGGACTAAGTTTTAATGTTAAAAAGGGCGAAATTTTTGGTTTTTTAGGATCAAACGGAAGCGGAAAAACAACAACAATTCGAGCTTTGCTAGGAATTTATCAGGCAGATTCGGGCGAACTTTTAATTAATGGTGAAGAATTCTCTCCTGAAAGAATTGGTACAATTGGATATTTGCCAGAGGAACGCGGTCTTTATAAAAAAGAAAAAGTTATTGATGTGATGCAATATTTTGGGCGACTTAAAGGTCTTTCGAAAAAAGAAGCTCAAGAGTTCTCGAAAAAATATTTGAAGCGTGTTGGTTTGGAAGATAAAGCAAACTCAAATATCGATAAACTTTCGGGTGGACAGCAGCAAAAAATCCAGTTAGGAATTACCATTATGGGCAAACCCGAAATACTTATTTTGGATGAGCCAACAAAGGGTTTCGATCCTGTTAATCGCCAACTTCTTATGGACATCATTGAAGAAGAAAATGCTCGTGGTGCTACAATTATGATGGTGACTCACCAAATGGAAGAAGTTGAGAAAATTTGTAACCGCGCACTACTTTTAAAAAATGGTAAAATGGAAGCTTATGGAACGGTTGATGAAATTCGAAATAAATTTGGTAAACAGCGAATTATTCTTGAATTTGTTGGTAAGCTGCCAAAGAGCGATAAATTTGAGATTATAAAAAAAGAAGCAAACTATGCTGAACTCTCATTAAAAGCTGATTCACAAGAAATTCTGGAAGAATTGGTTTCAAAAAATCTGCAAATTATAAACTTTAAGGTTCAAAAATCAACTTTAAATGAGATTTTTTTGAATATTTATGGCGAAGAAAATGAAGTAGAAAATGAGGTGAAAAATGTATAATTTAGGAACAGTTTTAAGGTTCGAAATCTTCCGTGCACTGAAAAAACCAACTTTTTGGATTGCGATTTTTGCAATTCCTGTAATTTATGGCGCAATGTTTATGTTTGGTGCAATTTCAGGCTCACAAGCGAAGGAGAATCAAGAAAAATTAGCAAAAGAGAGTTTTTCTTTCCAGGTTCAAGATGAAAGTGGCTTAATTTCTAAGGACCTTGTTTTACAATTAAGGGGTGGTTTTTCGAACGATAAGCAAAAGGCAATCGAAGCCGTAAAAAATGGAAAACTTAGTGCATTTTATTTTATACCAAAAGATTTAACCAGTGAAAAGGTTGAAATTTATGGAAAAAATACTAATATTAATGAAAATGGCAAATATTCAGCAGTTTTAAAAACTATTTTGAAGAATTCTGGCGTCCAAGCTACGAATAAAAATCAGTTGGCGTTGATTAATGAAACTTATAAAACTGAGCAAACATTTTTCAAAAATGGTGAAAAGTATAATCAATTCCCAGAAATGATTGTGCCAGGAATTTTCTTAGCGATATTCTATTTTATTACTGTTTTTCTTTCAAACCGAATGCTTACAAGCACGACTGAAGAAAAAGAAAACCGCGTTACAGAGATGATTTTAACCAGTATTTCAGCTAAAACTTTAATTTTGGGAAAAATTATTTCAATTATGGTTTTGGGGCTCGTTCAAATTTTAACAATAATTTTACCAATCGCCATTGGGCTTGTGATAATTTCAAGCATTGGAACGCTTGCGAAAGATTTGAATTTGCCAGATTTGATGCCAATTATCTCGGCTATTAAATGGGATTTTGGTATAATTGCAATTTCTGCCATAATTTTAATTGCTGGATTTATGATGACAACAGGATTTATTGTTGCGCTCGGTTCAGCAATGCCAACCGCACAAGAGGCTTCAAATTATTTTGCAGCAATTATTATGCCTCTAATGATGCCGCTTTTTGTGCTTCCTTCATTTCTTTCGAGCGAGCCAAGTGCTTTAACTGTCTTCTTGAGCTATTTCCCGCTAACTTCACCAATTTCTTTGCTTCTTCGAAATATGCTGGGAACTTTAAGTTTAGCAGAAGCCCTTATTGGAATTTCGCTTCTTGTCATTTTTGCAATTTTTGCCGTTTGGCTTGCTGTGCGAATCTTCCGCTTCGGAACAATTTCTTATGGTTCAAAAGTAAATCTCAAAAGTATTTTTTCGAAAAAGAAAATTGCTTAAACTATCTAAAAATCAACAAGAGCTGTTCGAAAAGGACGGCTCTTGACTTTTATTATAAAAAGTGTTATAATTTAAAAGACTTCTAAAGTCAAAAAAATTTTAGAGGTGGAACCTTATGACACAAATTAGGAAAGAAATTTTAATAAGCGTATTTGAAGAAACTTTTAACGATAAGGTTCAACGTACTTATGATGAAAGCTCTTCGACATCTTTTATTGGTTGCAGATATTCTATGGAATATAATTTTCTAGAAGGTCACATATCCCTCTATAAATGGCCTAAAAGAATTGGAGTCATTTTTATAAGCGATGACGATATATTTTCCAAAATTAACACACCAAGTGAATTTATATATTATGTCGGACTTTTTGAGCATAAACTCAAAAAGTTTATAAAGTATAACAAGAGAAAAGTTCGCCGTAAGTTTCTCGCAAAATAATTTCTTACTTTAAGCCTCATTTTGGGGCTTTTTTTTCGAAAAAATAAATTTTCAGGATTTTTTAAGTAAAGCGTGATAAAATAATTATATATGAGAATTTTGATTGTTGAAGATGAACGAAAAATTGCTCGAGCGCTCGGGCGAGCTTTAAAAAACGAAAAATATGCCGTGGATATTTCGCACGATGGGACTGATGCTTACGCGATGGCGGGAATGATTGATTATGATTTATTGATTCTTGATCGAATGATTCCAGGTGATTATGATGGTTTAAGCTTAACTAAAAAACTCCGCGAAGAAGGTAAAAAAGTACCAATTTTACTTTTAACGGCATTGGGTGAAATTCAAGATAAAACCGAGGGTTTAGATAGTGGTGCAGATGATTATTTAACGAAGCCTTTCGCTCTAGATGAGCTTTTAGCACGCGTTCGAGCGTTGCTTCGAAGACCACAAACCCAAGCTGAAACTATTCTAAAAATTGCAAATCTATCATTAGACTTAAACGCGCGCGAAGTTTTTCGAAATAATCAAAAAATCGAACTTACGAATAAAGAGTTTTCACTTCTCGAATATTTAGTTCGAAATGCTGGCCGGCCAGTTTCGAAAGAGCAAATTATTGCGCATGTTTGGGATTATGATGCAGACATTTTGCCGAATAATATTGAAGTTTATATCAGTTATTTGCGTGAAAAAGTTGATAAGCCTTTTGAGAAAAAACTAATCAAAACCGTGCGAGGAATAGGATATAAAATTGATGAATAGTAAAGAGCGAAGACTGTTTAAATTCGGTGGTGATATTTTTAAAAGTGCTCATTTTAGCCTTTCGATGCTATATTTTTTGATTTTGCTAGCGATTGTTGGAATTTTTAATATTGTAATTTTTTATTCAATCAACACGAATACTATGGAAATTTCCACTCCGCTCATTGAAACAAGTTTTTCGAAAGACAAAAATAGCTACGGAACAGATGAACTCCGCGAAAGAATCATCACGGCGAGGAATAAACGAGCCAGCGAACAGATTACTGAATCAATTCTAATTTTAGATTTTTTAATTTTATTGGCTGGCGGTATTGGTAGTTTTTGGCTGGCGCGCCGTGCTTTAGAGCCTCTTGAAAAAGCTCATAAATTACAGTCTGAATTTGTTTCGAATGCGAGCCACGAAATTCGAACGCCACTTGCGGCAATCCAGCTTGAAACTGAAATAATTCTAAAAGATAAAACAGCTTCAAACGATGAACTCCGTGAAGTTCTGGAGAGCAACTTAGAAGAAGCAAAAAGCTTAACCGCGATGGTGAAAATGCTGCTTAGTCTTTCGAAAATTAATGAAGAAATTCCGCTTTCAGCTGTGAATTTGAACGAAATTATTAAGGCTAGAATTTCAAAATTTCCAGACGCAGAAAAGAAAATTAATTTCGAAAGTGGCAAAGAATTTATTGTTCAAAATAACGAAACGGCAATTGATGAAATTGCTATGATTCTGATTGATAATGCGCTGAAATATAATGTTTCGAAAGAACCGATTGAAGTGAAGATTTTTAGGCAAAATCGACAAGCTGTTTTATCTGTCTCAAATTTTTCGAATGAAATTCCGCAAGATGAGTTAAATAAGTTTTTTGATCGATTTTATAGATGTGATAAAGTTCGAAGTTGTAATAATCACACAGAAGGCTATGGTTTAGGGCTTGCAATTGCAAAAAAGCTGGCGGAAGAAACGCATAGCGTAATTTTAGCTAAAAATGAGAGAATTCCGAAAACTAAAAAATTCAAAACTACATTTTCAGTTTTAATGCGATTTTCGAGATAGTTTTTTAATCAAAACTCTTGATTTTTAAAGATATTTGTGCTAGAATAATTGGTGAACTTTATTTACGTAAATATAAAACTTGGCCATGCGAGGGTCGTAACAGGGAAAACCCGCTTTCGAAACCACGCGAACGCCAAGCTTTAATCGTGGAAAGTTTAACTAATATTAAATTAATTGGGAGCATAAGTGAAATGAAAACACTTCTCGGTACCAAAATTGGTATGACCCAAATCATCGGTGAAGACGGCGTTGTTACACCAATTACGCTTGTTCAAGCCGGCCCTGTAACTGTGACTCAGGTTAAAACCGTTGAAACAGACGGCTACAACGCAGTTCAAGTGGCATTTGGTGAGGGTAAGAACCTGAGCAAGGCCGTGGCTGGACATGTAAAACCAGCAGAGGTAACTCCGAAGCATCTTCGTGAGTTCCGCGTTGACGAAATTCCTGCGGATATAAAAGTTGGCGCTAAAATTAATGTTGAAGCTTTCGAGCTTGGCGACATTGTTGATGTAACTGGAACAAGCAAAGGTAAAGGTTTTGCTGGAACAGTTAAGCGACACAACTTTAACACAAGCAAGAGTTCGCACGGTGGAAACGGAAACGTGCGTCGTGTTGGGTCGATCGGCTCAATGTATCCACAAAAAGTCTTCAAAGGTAAAAGAATGCCTGGACGAATGGGTCACGACAAAGTTACTGTTAAAAATCTAACAGTTGCTTACATCGATGCAGAAAATAACTTAATTGGGCTAAAAGGTGCTGTGCCAGGACCAAAGAAGGGTCTTATCAGCATTGGAGGTAAAGCATAATGGCTGAAAAAACAACTCTTCCAAAAAGCGTTTTTGCAGTTGAAATTCGAAATCATGAACTATTAAAGCTTGCCTATGACGCTTATCTTGCTAACAACCGCTTGGCAAGTGCTACAACAAAACAACGCGGTGAAGTTCGTGGTGGTGGTAAAAAGCCATGGCGACAAAAAGGAACTGGTCGCGCACGATTTGGATCAATTCGAAACCCAATCTGGCGAGGTGGTGGTATTATTTTTGGACCACGCGGTAACGAAAATTATACTAAAAAGATTTCGAAAACTTCAAAACGAGTTGCTCTTCGACAAGCTTTGACAGTTCAAGCTGAAAAAGTTCTTGTTGCAGATATCAAAACAACTGGTAAAACTGCTGAAGTTGCAAAATTCTTGAAAGAGAATAATTTGAATCGACGAGTTCTTATTGTTGCTGAAAAAACAGATGAACTTATCCGTGCAACCAATAATATCAGTGAAGCTCTACTTGTTTCGCCAATGTATCTAAACGTATTCGACATTTTGAATGCAGATTACATTGTTATTGCACCAAAAGCAATTGAAACAATTGAAAGCTGGCTAGGAGGAGAAAAATAATGGCGATCAAACCTATTACTCCACGAGCAACCGAGAAAGCTTATGCTCTTTCTACAACAAAAAATGTTTACGTATTTAATGTACCGCTAACTTTGAACAAGAATCAAATCAAAGAAGCAATTGAAAAAGAGTTTGAAGTAACTGTAACTGGCGTTCGAACTGTTGT
>CALHWG010000005.1 GCA_938036745.1 uncultured bacterium | reverse complement strand
GCAATAAATCAAGGGGTAAGACTAGCATTAGGTGAGCTCTTTTTAATATTAGATAGCGATGATTCTCTGCCTTTCTACTCATTAGAAAAAATACAAACCGTCTCCAAAGAAAATAGAGGGCAATCAAACTTTGGAGGTGTTTGTGGGCTAATGGGACATCATAATGGCACAATGATAGGGAGTGGGTTTCCATACAAAACTCTTTATGCTAATACTATAGAGTTAAAATATAAATATCATGTTACAGGAGATTTGTTAGAAGTTTTCAAAACAGATGTTTTAAAAGAATTCCCTTTTCCTGAAATTACAGATGAAAGATTTTGCCCAGAAGACCTAGTATGGAACAGAATTGCGAGAAAATACAAATTGTATTGTTTTAAAGAAATTGTTTATTTTCGAGATTACCTTGATGGGGGATTGACTGATAAAATTATTGAAATTTCTGGAAAAAAACCTGAAGAACGCGATAAATTGATTAAAAAGATGTTTCTTTCTGGAGAAAATTGGCGCGAGCGGATTTTGAAGAACTGGGAATATATTGGACCAAAAGGTGTAATGAGCTCGCATATGCTTTATGAAATGGGTGTTGCTACAATGATAACTTCAGTTGCTGCAAAGAAAATCATAAAGAGCCCAACAGATGAAGAAATTTTGCGAGTTTTAAAGGGCGAATTTATGCAAATTTTTGAAGAAAAAATTAAGTGGGTCGCTGACCAAAAATATTACGAAAGATATTTAGAAAAAGGCTGGACAACTGCTTTGGCGCGAGAAACTAAACATGATCTTTTGCCTGAAATCTCAAAAATTGTGGCACTCGGATGGTTTGAAGGTATTCGTCGAGCCATTGAAGAAGATTTCGAAAATACAAAAAATAAATCTGAGGATAAAAAATGAATATTCGGTTGATTTCAGGAATTTTTAAAAATCATAAAATAACAGCTCCGAATTCTCGCCAAACTCACCCAATGAGCGAACGCGCAAGAAATGCAATTTTTAATACAATTCAGGCGGAAATTCCAAATGCTGAAGTTCTTGATGCCTTCGCTGGAACTGGATCTTTGGGTCTTGAAGCGATTTCTCGTGGTGCTAAAAAAGTAGTTTTTATTGAAAAAAACAGATTAGCGCAAAAAATATTAGCCGAAAATTTAAAAATTATCGAGAAGAATGAAAATGCTGGCGAGGCTAAAATAATTCGAAGTAGTGTTTCGGGCTGGATTGGGTCGAGCCAATCTCAATTCGAAATTGGTGAAATTTTAGAAATCCCAACTTTTGATATAATTTTCGCTGATCCGCCATACTACGACCCTCAATTTCCATCTATTGAAAGGCTTTCGAAAAGGCTAAGATCTGGTGGAACATTAGTTCTATCGCAACCCAAAGAAATTGAAAATTTTAAAGCAGAAAATTTAATTTTAATTAGTGAAAAGCTATATTCTGGTGCAAAAATCTTATTTTTTCGTGCAAAATAATAAAATAACCCTCATAGAAGGGTTATTTTATTGGGTTAAATTATAATCTTTCAAAAGAATCGGCGAAATTTGCAAAATTATTATCAAGAATATCTCCACCATTATTCGAAACCATCGCAATAAAGAATGTTCTGGTCTTACCGGACTTATCTTTTTTAGCAGGTAGAGCTAATATCTTTATATATTGACTGTTGTGTGATATATTTCCTTCAACTGCCCTAGATCCTTTGAAATCGATTACCTTGAAATCTTCTTCTGAAACATACTTTGAAAAATTACCGCCGACACCATTGATTGCAGAGTGGATTAATTCCTCATTGCTGAGTTTTTGAGTTTCTTCATAATTTTCATCTGTGTCTGTATAGCCAATGATGTAGGCATTTATTGTATTGTTTGTGGAGTCTGAGGATGCACAAATATAGCCAACTGAATTATCGACATTATTTTGTTTTGTAAAATTATCACATCCTTTTGCTTTGACTGCGAAAACGCCTTCCTTAGGTATAAACTTACCTGCATTCTTAGCTTTTCTGGTTCGCTCTTTAATTTTATCCTTATCGAATAGCTCGTCGTCTTCTGCTAAGTCTGTTGTTTTATAATGCTTGGTCTCATTAGTTATGTTTTTTACTGTATTTAGCGTATTTATTGTCGCTAAACCGTAAATTGTAACAGATAAGACGGTAAAAATTATATACGACAACCAGCAAAAAAGGTTTGCTTTTTTATTTGCAATAGGGTCATTTTTAATAGCTGGCTTAACTATTACAAAGAATAAAATTAATCCTAGTATATTTAAGCCGAGTGGTAACGCCATTGAAGCTCGTTTAACATCACCAATTTTTAAAGTTTGTTCTTTAACTTTTTTATTGAAAAGAATAATTTCAACAATAGCCCAGACAAAAAATGCGATCTGTGCAATTCCTAAAATCATTAGGAAGACTCCCATTAGAAGCATTCCGCCAATCATGTTATTTACCATTTTCTAATTCCTCCTTTTCATCTTCAAAAACTGTAAATAGTGAAATTGCCACTGGTAAAATAATCAAAAAGAAAATTTCAACCTGCGGCAGAAAAATTGATATCAATGCAATAGCAGCAATCCACAAAACCATCATTCCCGTGCGAATTAAATGGTAATTTCTTTGAGCTTTACGATTTTCACCGTGAAAGAATCCTGTATTTTCGCCTAAGGCACTCGCAGTAATCCAGCGCATGCTTAAATCTGTAAAAAGGTAAACCATTGCATAACAGAAAGCAGGCAAAACCTCTGTTGGCGAGGAGAGTACCCAACGCATAAATAGTGGAATAAGCGACAAAAAGAAAACATAAATCATGTTTTTCCAGATGAAGCTATTCGTAACCTTTTTAACTCTATCTAAAGTATGATGATGACGATTCCACTGGATTCCAACGATTATAAAACTTGCAAAGTAAATCAAAATTGCGAATCCAAAACTTTCCAGCTGAGCCAAATCTCTAACTGATTTTGGTAATTGAATTTCAAGCACCATAAGCGTAATAATAATCGCGGTGGCTCCATCAATTAAGCCAACAAGACGATCCTTCGAAATTCTTCCTCCGTGATAAATTTTGTGTATTCGACCAAGTCGTCTATATGCATTTCTCGTTCTATCCATTTTCCCCTTTCCGTACAATTTTATCACATCTTTTCGAAAATTCCAAGCAGCTTATGTATTTTTGTGGAAACAAAAATCACCCTTTCGGAAAAGAGTGATTTTATTTAGATTAGCCTCGTGCAAAGTGTGCAAAAGCTCGGTTAGCTTCTGCCATTTTATGAGTATCTTCTTTCTTTTTGAAAGCTGCGCCAGTTTCATTGTAGGCATCAACAATTTCAAGTGCCAAGCGTTGACTATAAGGCATTCCGCTTCGTGCTCGCGCTGATTGAACTAACCAGCTAAACGCAAAGTGGAGTTGTCGGTGTCCTTGAACTGGGAATGGAATTTGATAGTTTGCACCACCAACGCGTCGAGACTTAACTTCAAAAGCTGGTGAAATATTTTTTAGTGCTTTTTCGAAAACTTCAAGAGGGTTTTCGCTATCAAGTTTTTTAGCTGCAGTTTCAAGAGCTTTGTAAACAGCTTTTTCGGCAGTAAGTTTCTTGCCGTCAAGCATAGATTTGTTAATTAAACGTTGAACCAAAATTGATTGATATTTTCGGTCTGGTTTTAGTTCTCGTTGTAATTTTTTAGTAACTTTTCGTGGCATCTTTATTTCTCCTTCTTCGCACCGTATTTTGAACGGCCTTGTTTACGATCTGCAACACCTTGAAGGTCAAGCGCGCCACGCACGATATGATAGCGCACACCCGGTAGATCTGGCACACGACCACCGCGGATCAAGACCACAGCGTGCTCCTGCAAGTTGTGACCTT
>CALHWG010000004.1 GCA_938036745.1 uncultured bacterium | reverse complement strand
CATTAGTAATTCTTGATCACACTCCACGCCGAAGTGCTTTGGCTGTGAAAAAAGCTATTCAATCAGCTGCAGCTAATGCAAAAAATAATGATAACGCTGATCCAAAAACTCTAGTAATTACAACTTTATCAGTTACTGCTGGATCACGATTGAAGCGATTCAAACCTCATATGCGAGGAATGGCGCTTCCTTTCCAGAAGAAAACTTCAAATATTTTGGTCGAAGTTTCTGGCGTTGTTAAAGAGAAGAAAGCTCCAGCTAAAAAAGCTGAAGTTAAGAAAACTACTGCGAAAGCAGAGAAAGAGAGCAAATAATGGGTCAAAAAGTTAATCCGATTAGCTTCCGTTTGCAAGCTCATAAAAACTGGGATTCACGATGGTTTGCCCAGAAAAAAGATTTTGCGAAATTCTTAATTGAAGACGACAAAATTCGAAAAACTATCGAAAAACGATTCGAAAGTCGACCAACAATTGACCGAATCGAAATTGAACGAACAGAAAACCTTATCACTGTTTCAATTCATACAGCAAAAGCTGGCGTTGTAATTGGTCGTGGTGGTGCTGGTGTTCAAGAACTTAAAACTCAACTTGAAAAAATGGTGAGTTTACCGGTTCGAATCAATATTGAAGAAGTTCGCCGACCAGAGCTTTCAGCTAAATTGGTTGCTGAAAATATTGCTAGACAATTGGAGCGACGAATTAACTTCCGCCGAGCCGTTAAAATGGCATTACAAAATACAATGCAAGCTGGCGCGAAAGGTGTTCGTATCGAGGTTGCTGGACGATTGAACGGAGCTGAAATGAGCCGCCGCGAGAAATTCTCTGAAGGATCTGTTCCTCTTCATACAATTCGTGCAGATATCAACTATCACGGAGCACGTTCACAAACTCCTGCTGGTATTATCGGCGTAAAAGTTTGGATTAATAAAGGTGAAAGGAACGACAAGTAATGGCTATTTTATTACCAAAGAAAACCGCTCACCGAAAAGTTCGAAAAGGTAAAAACCCAGGCCGAGCAACTCGTGGAAACACTGTTGCCTTCGGTGATTATGGATTGGTTAGCCTTGAGAACGAGCGAATCAACTCGCGACAAATCGAATCAGCCCGAACAGCGATGACTCGTTATATTAAACGTGGAGGTCAGGTTTGGATTCGAATATTCCCTCATACACCAGTTACTCGAAAACCACAAGATGTGAAAATGGGTAGCGGTAAGGGAAATCCAGAATTCTTTGTGGCTAAAGTTAAAGCTGGAACAGTTATGTTCGAAATGAACGGCGTTTCAGAAGAAGTTGCACGCGAAGCTATGCGACTTGCTGGCCACAAACTTCCAGTAAAAGTTAAATTCGTAAAGAAAGGTGAGATCTAATATGGCGACTACATTGACAGGTGTTGTTTCGAGCGCTAAAGCCGACAAAACTATCACCGTAACGGTTCATAGCCGTGAAACACACCCAATTTACGGCAAGCAATATACTGTAACTCGAAAATATACTGCTCATGATGAGAACAATGAAGCTGGTGAAGGCGATAAAGTTATCATTAAAGAAGTTCGACCAATTTCAAAAACTAAGAGCTTTGCTTTAGTTGAAATCGTCGAAAAAGCTCGAGGTTCAGTAGAATTGAAAGAGGAGGCATAATGATTCAGCAAGAAAGCCGACTTAAAGTAACAGATAACAGTGGCGCAAAAGAGATCCTTTGTATTCGTGTACTAGGTGGTTCAAAACGCCGATATGCACGAGTTGGTGATATCATTGTTGCTACTGTCAAAGACGCTAACCCAACTGGTAATATTAAGAAAAAATCAGTTGTGAAAGCCGTTGTTGTGAGAACTCGCGACCAAATTCGTCGAAAAGATGGTTCAACTATTTGTTTCGATGATAATGCGGCCGTAATTATCGCCGACGACAAAACACCAAAAGCGACTCGTGTATTTGGTCCTGTGCCACGCGAGCTTCGTGACTTGGGATATAACAAAATTATCAGCTTAGCTCCGGAGGTGCTCTAATATGGCGTTAAATGGAATCGTTAAAGGTGATAATGTTGTAATTATCAGCGGAAAAGATAAAGGTGTTACTGGTGAAGTTGTAAAAGTTTTACCAAAGAAAAATGCTGTTTTGGTTGAAGGTGTTGGTAAAAAACATCGCCACATCAAACCAAATCAATTCAATCCGCGCGGTGGAGTAAAAGACATTCATGTCCCAACTCCGGTTCATAAAGTTAAAAAAGTAGAAGCTAAAAGCGCTAAATCAAGCAAAAAAGGAGATAAATAATGGCTAAAACTGCTGTTTATGTTCCTCGCTTGAAAACTCTTTACAAAGATAAAATTGCTAAAGAACTCCAAAGCGAACTAGAGCTAACAAATATCCACCAAGTTCCAAAGCTTGAAAAAATCGTTGTTAGCGTAGGAACAGGTAAGAAAAAGGAAGACAAGCGTTTTCAAGAAGTTGTAAAAAACACAGTTACGAAAATTACTGGTCAAGTTCCAGTAGCGCGTTTGCCTAAAAAATCAATTGCAACCTTTAAAATTCGTGGTGGAATGGGTGCCCCAATTGGCCATAGTGTAACTTTGCGCGGCGATCGAATGTATGAATTTCTTGATCGCCTTGTAAATGTAGCTTTGCCTCGCGTGCGTGACTTTCACGGTGTTGGAGCAAAAGGTTTCGATAAAGGTGGAAATTACAATTTGGGAATTTTAGAACAATCTGTTTTCCCAGAGCTAACTTTTGAAGAAACTCAAATTCTTCACGGTTTGCAGATAACTTTCGTTATTAAAAACGAAGGCAAAGCTCACAGTCGAGCATTGCTTGAAAAATTCGGAATTCCGTTTGAAAAGAAAGGAAAAGCGTAAATGGCTAAGAAATCAATGATTGCAAAAGACTTGAAACGCAAAAAAATGATTGAAAAATATGCTGCAAAACGCGCCGAATTGAAAGCCGCTGGCGACCAAGAAGGTCTTCAAAAGCTTCCACGCAATTCAAGTCCTACACGATTTAAGAACCGCGACAATTTTGATGGTCGACCACGCGGTTATATGCGACGATTTGGTATGAGCCGAATCACTTTCCGCATCAAAGCCTCAAAGGGTGAGATCCCAGGCGTAACAAAAAGTAGTTGGTAGAAGGAAGGAGAGACTATGTCATTACAATCAACTGACCCAATCGCCGACCTTCTAACTCGCATTCGAAATGCGGCATTGGTTGGCAAGAATGAAATTCGTGTTCCTTCAAGCAAATTGAAAGAAGTTGTAGCGAAAGAGCTTGCAAAGGCTAATTATATTGAATCTGTTAAAGTTGAATCAGCAAAACCACGTGATATTTTGGTAGTAAAAATCGCTAAAGACGGTGAAGCTGCGCGCTTTAACGAACTTACTCGAATGAGTAAACCAGGTCGCCGAATGTATGTTGGCGTAGAAGAAATCCCACGCATTAAAAGTGGTCGTGGAATGGTACTACTCTCAACATCAAAAGGTGTTATGAACGGTTTCGAAGCTAAGAAACAACGACTTGGTGGCGAATTACTACTTAAGGTTTGGTAATTAAATCTAAAAGGTAAAAACAGACTTTCATTATGAAGGTCTGTTTTTAATATATTTAAAAGATACTTGAATAGTATATTATAGACTGCAAATCCTTTATAGGTGTGTGTTGAGTGATATTTT
>CALHWG010000003.1 GCA_938036745.1 uncultured bacterium | reverse complement strand
TCTTCTCGTTCTGCGAGGCGATTTTCAGTTTTTCGAATTTCTTTTCGCCGCTCTGATTCATCTTCGTTAGCCTTTTCGGTAATTTTTAAGGCTTTTTCATTTGCACGTTCTAATATTTCAGCTGATTTTTTTCGGGCTTCAGCAATAATTTTATCTGAATTATTTTTTGCATTTGCAGTTTTCACTTTTTGATATGCAAAAGCGCTACCACCGCCAAACAAAACGCCAAGCGTAGCTATAATTATTTCCATATTTTTCCTTTCATCAATAAATAATTAAAAAATCAAAAGCAATATTATGCCTAAGTCCATTTTATCATAAAAAAAGTAAATTTCAAAATTGCGAAAAATATTTTTTTAGTGTATAATTTAATTATGTTTATGTCTTTTTTAACTTGGTGGTATGGTAAAGGGCTAGCTTGGCGTGCTGAGAAGATTTTAGATGGAATCGAACGCTCGATTGATACTTTTTCGCTTGGTCTTTTAATAAAAACTTGGTTTGCTCCTTTTCGACAAATTGATGCTTTAGGTGTTTCGAACGCTTCAGTTGAAGTTCGAATTAAGAAGTTTTTTGATAAGCTTTTTTCTCGGTTTATTGGTGCTTTTTTGCGAACGATAATAATGATAATCGGTGTATTTTTTATTAGCTTCAAAGCAATTTGGGGTCTAATAATGCTGATTTTATGGTTGATTTCACCGGTTTTACCGATTATTCTTGCTGTAATTTTTACAACTGGTTGGACACCAAAAATTATTCCAAAAATCAAGGACGATTTTAAAAATTGGCAAAAAAATGCTCCGTTAAAAGAAGTTAAACCAAATAAAGCAAAAAGGAGTTGGTTCTTATGATTTTTGATTACAATGATTTGCGCGCAAAAAAATCCCGTTTAATGAATGGGCTTAGGGGTTTTTTATTTCTACTTAAGATTTTGAAAATTATTGGAATTTTGAGCGGATTTTGTCTAATTTTAATGGATTCGGCTCTTGGCTGGCTAATTTTAGCATTTTCATCAATAATCACAATTTTAGTTCATTGGTGGAATGGAGAACTTCATAGGCTGGAGCCAACAAAAGATTTAAATATTGAAGGACAGTTAGCTAGTAATATTTTAGGAAAACTTTCGAAAAATCCAACAAGCGAGCAGATCGCAGAAGTAGTTTTAGAAAGTTCCGGTGGAAAGTTTATTATTTCACGTTTCGGGCTTGGAAAAACTACGATTGAAAGTTTGGTTCAGATTCCACAAAATTCACCTGAAAATATTTTTCAAACTGCACTACAAATTCAGCAAAAGTTAAAAACTAAAACCGTTTCTGGTTCGGTTTTAACTCTTGCGATAATTCGAAATTTTCCAAATTACGAAACACTTCTTGCGCAGTTTTATCTTGATTTTGAAGATTTAGAACGTGGTGTTTTGTGGCATGATCATATTTTTTCACTAATAAGTCAATCTAAAATTCCAATGAAAACTGGTGGAATTGCCCGCGATTGGTCGTTTGGTTATACTCCAACCCTGAATCGTTTTGGAGTGAATATTACAAATCAGGTTTCGAACAATATTTTAATGTCTTCAAATTTAGAGCAACATAAAGATTTAGTTTTGAAAATGGTTGAACAATTCAGTAGTAATGGAAAGCAGAATATTGCCCTGATTGGTGCTGACGGTGTTGGTAAAACTACTGTTGTGAATTCTTTCGCTGCAAAAATTGCAAATGGTAGTGAGAAAATCCCTTCAAATTTAAAATTTAGACAGGTTGTTTCTCTTGACGCCGCATCTTTGATTGCGGCAGCACCAGGGCGAGGTGAAATAGAGAATTTATTGAATTATGTTTTGAACGAGGCTTATGCTGCTAAAAATATAATTATTTGTCTTGATAACGCTCAGCTATTTTTTGAAGATGGTGTTGGTTCGGTTGATGTTTCGAATTTACTTCTTCCTATTATTCAGGCTGGTGCTTTAAGGTTAATCTTAACTCTTGATGAACAGAGATTTTTGCAAATTTCAGCAAAGAACCCAGCACTTGCTCAGGCAATGAATAGGCTGCAAGTTAAGCCAGCTAATTATGATGAGACGTTGGCAGTTATGCAAGATAAGTTGTTGATTTTCGAACATCAAAATGGCGTGTTTTATCAATTTCAAGCACTTAAAGAAGCTTTTAAACTAAGTGAAAGATATATTTTTGATTTAGAGATGCCAGGGCGGGCAGTTCGCTTATTAGAAATGGCGGCAGGATTTGCTGATAATAAAATTGTAACGGCGAGTTCAGTTGAAAAAGCGATTGAGCAAACAATGAATGTAAAAATCGCCACTGCAAATGTTAATGAAGAGAAAGAAACTTTATTGAACCTTGAAGATTTATTGCACGCCAGAATGGTTGGCCAGGAAAAAGCAGTTTCGGCTGTAGCAAATGCTTTGCGTCGTGCGAGAACTGGTGTTCGAAATCAAAACAGACCAATTGGAACATTTCTATTTCTTGGCCCAACTGGAGTTGGTAAAACAGAGCTCTCGAAGGCACTTTCAGAAGTTTATTTTAATGGTGAAAATAATATTGTTCGTCTTGATTTGAATGAGTTTGTAAACCTTGACGATGTCTCAAGATTGATTGCAGATGGTGCGCGTGACGCGAGTTCTCTAACTGCTCAAATGATGAAAAAGCCTTTCTCGGTTGTTCTTTTAGATGAAATTGAAAAAGCTCACCCAAATGTTCTAACTGCTCTTTTGCAGGTTTTAGATGAAGGTATTTTGAGGGATGAAAAAAACCGTGAGGTTTCATTTCGAGATGCGATTATTATTGCAACATCAAATGCTGGCTCTGAGCGAATTCAAGAGTTGATTTCTCGTGGTTATGATTCGACAAGCGCTGAAGAAATCATCGTAAATGACTTAATTGCAAGTCGTGAATTTCGCCCTGAATTTCTGAACCGTTTTGACGAAATTGTCGTTTTTGAACCACTCACAAAAGAAAATCTGATGCAGATTATTGATTTGATGATTGTTGGGGTAAATAAAACTCTTGCTGGGCAAAAAATTTCAGTTTCTGTTACGCTAGAAGCTAAAATATTGCTTGCAAATCTGGGTTATGATCCAAAACTTGGCGCTCGACCGATGAGAAGGGTTATTCAGCGAGTTGTGGAAAACACTATCGCACGAAAAATGCTTTCCGGCGAAGCTCAAGCTGGTTCGAACATCGAAATTACTCCAGAGATAGTTCGACAAAGCTAATATAAAATAAAAATCAGCAGATAGATATTCTTGCTGATTTATTTTTTCAAATTTTGGAGGGCCAGGAGGGGCTCGAACCCTCGACACCCTGCTTAA
>CALHWG010000002.1 GCA_938036745.1 uncultured bacterium | reverse complement strand
TTGTGCGCTCAATACTTTTTACAATGGACGAAAAAGCCTTTCTCAACGCTCTCTTTCAGGCGTTTAAACATATTCCTACCCCTTCACAAGAAGTTGCTTTGCAAATGCTCACCAACTATCTTTTTGATGCTAATGCCTCTGAAAAAATATTCTTGTTGAAAGGATTTGCAGGTACGGGAAAGACCTCTATCACGCGCTGCCTTATCGCTACACTTCCCCTGATTCACCACCAAGCGGTACTTTTAGCACCGACGGGTAGGGCAGCTAAAGTGATGTCGCATTTCGCTAAAAAACAGGCGTTCACTATCCATAAGTACCTTTACTACACCACAACAATGGGCACTGAAATATCCTTCAAACTGCGTGCCAATAAACACTACAATACCTTATTTATAGTAGATGAGGCATCGATGCTCGCCGATATAGACGACCTGATGCGCTTTGTCTACTCGGGCAAAAATTGCAAGTTGTTACTCATAGGCGATACTGCCCAGCTACCACCTGTGGGTACTGAGGTGAGTCCGGCGTTGAGTGTGAGTCATTTAGAATATCAATACAACAAAGAAGTGCTCTCCACTACCCTCACTGAGGTGCTACGCCAAAAAAACAAATCGGGGATTTTGCGCAATGCTACCCGCCTGCGCAAAACGCTTTTCGGACAAGCTAAATCACCAGATTTTCTGTTCAGCCTCAAAAATCCCGATGTAACCCGACTCACGGGTAGTGAAGAAATTGCCGATGCTATCAATGAGAGTTACGAGCTTTACGGAAGTGAGGAAACCGCTATTATTGTGCGCTCTAACAAGCGTGCTGTGGGATGGAATGCCTATATACGCCGCACTATCCTTGATATAGAAGATGAAATAGCTGCTGGCGACCTACTAATGGTCGTGAAAAACAATTATTTTTGGTGTAAAAACAACCCCGAAGTGAGTTTTATTGCCAATGGTGATACTATAGAGGTATTACAGCTTTATGACTTCACAGAAGCCTATGGTTTCCGCTTTGCTGAGGTATCGGCTCAGCTTATTGATTATCCCGAAGTGCCTCCGTTTGATACGGTTATATTATTAGACACCTTAAACAGTGAAGCTCCTGCCTTATCACCGGCTCAAAGCAATCAGCTTTATGAAGAAGTACTCGCTGATTATGCTGATGAACCTACGGCTTATAAAAGATATCAGAAAGTGAAAGAAAACCCTTATTTCAATGCTTTGCAGGTGAAGTTTTCGTATGCGATTACTTGCCATAAGAGTCAAGGGGGGCAATGGGACGCCGTGTTTGTGGAGAAACCTTACTTACCTGATGATATCATAGATGAAGGTTACTTGCGATGGCTTTATACGGCTATCACTCGTGCTAAAGAAAGGGTCTACTTGGTAGGGTTTAAAGACGAGGATTTTGGTTAAGAATTAAGAGTTGAAGAAAGATAAGTTTTTTGAGTGACTTCAACTTTGGCAATAATTAGTTTCTTACTTTCCCAAGAGGAGCAAGAGCTAATGCCTGAGCTAACGAAAGGCAAGTGCTGAACATCAGTCCGCCCCAGAAGCCGTGTACTACAAAGCCACCTACTAATTTGCTTGCCAGGAGCACAATTACAGTGTTGATGATAAATAAAAAGAGCCCAAAAGTCATAAAGGTAATAGGAAAGGCAATGAACTCTAATATAGGGCGTACAATACCATTGAGAAGTGAGAGCACAAAGGCTACCACGAGTGCTGTGAAGAAGTTCTCGATATGAGCACCCATATTTAGGTAGCCCAATACAAAAACAAGGGTTGCGGAGATAAATAAGCTTATAAAGTATCGCATAAGAAATGTATGGTTTTATTGTAAAATTCAGTAGGGTTTTGAGCGTGTAACCAGTGTCCTGCCTTGCTCACCGTATCGATAATAGCGTGCGGAAAGTGAGTGCGAATAAGGGCTTCGTCTTCGGGCATCACATACTCAGAATACTCTCCTTTTAAGAAGAGTGTTTTACCTTCGAACACGTTGCTATCGGGGAGTTCAGCACCTATCTCACTTTCATTCTCAATTAAAGCAGGGAGATTCAGACGCAAGCCTAATCGGTCTTTGGTTTCCCAATAAAGGTTTTTCAGTAAGAACTGTCGCACTCCTATATCGCTTACATAAGCCGAAAGAGCTTTATCGGCTTCGGCACGTGAATATATCACATCGAAATTTAAGGACGCTAAACCTTGTAAACAAGCTCCGTGATGCTCAGGAAAGTATTTAGGCGACATATCAGCAACGATGAGAGAAAGCACTCTATCGGGGTGTTCGGTAGCGAAAAGCATTGCTGTTTTGCCTCCCATAGAATGCCCCATCAGGTGAAAGACTTTTAATCCGTGAGCATCAGCATAAGCAAGCAAATCTTGTGCCATTAGAGGATAGCTGAAATCGGGGCTGTGAAAACTACGACCGTGATTGCGTTGGTCTACTAAATGCACTTGAAAGCCCGCTTCGGCATATTTGAGCCCCAAAGTACGCCAGTTATCTGACATACCCAAAAAGCCGTGCAGGATAATGAAGGGAGTGCCTTCGCCTATAATTTGAGAATGTAACATAGTTATTTAGTAAGATAATTTAAAAGTTGTTAGGGACTTTCCACTCTTCTATAATTCCTTTTTCAATAGCTTTTTGCACTAATGATTTTGCTACTGCGGGATACCAAGAGCCTGCCTTAGGATCGCCATTGGCACAAGTACCATCGGATAAGCCAGGATGTTTAATCCACAAATAAGCGTCGGCGTGAGGAGCAGAGGTTTTGGTGGTAGGGCGTACTCCTAAAGCGGCGTTGAAATTGTTACAACTGTAATAATTGAAAGAATTGCAATCGCAATAATCAATAAAATTGGTGCAATTCGTATAATTTTTTCTTTCATCTTAACCTTTCCCCACCACGTTTAGTCCAAATATTCATGAAGCTTTTTCGAATCTTTATGCTTTTTAAGCTTCATTAAAGCTTTAGCTTCAATCTGGCGAATTCGCTCGCGAGTTACCGCAAATTCAAGACCAACTTCTTCAAGCGTATGACTTTTTGTGCCATTTAAACCAAAACGCATTTCAAGAATTTTTCGCTCACGATCAGAAAGCGTTGAAAGAATTTCACGAACTTGTTCTTTCAAAAGCTGAACCGTTGCGGATTCTTCTGGGCTGGCAGTATCTTCATCTTCGATGAAATCACCAAGTGTTGATTCTTCGCCCTCCTCGCCATCACGACCAATTCCAGCGTCCAAAGAAGTAATATCTTGCTTGATTTTTTGGATATATTCAATTTTTTCAACATCCATATCCATTTCTTTAGCGAGTTCTTGGTTGGTTGGCTCACGGTTTAACTCTTGCGTCAATCGACGAGAAGTTCGCATAAGTTTGTTAATCGTTTCAACCATATGAACAGGAATTCGAATAGTCCGAGCTTGGTCGGCAATTGCGCGTGTAATTGCCTGCCGAATCCACCAAGTTGCATAAGTTGAGAATTTAAAACCTTTACTTGGGTCGAATTTATCAACCGCACGAAGAAGCCCTGTGTTCCCTTCTTGAATTAAATCAAGTAATTCCAAACCACGGCCGGAATATCTTTTCGCAATTGAAACAACCAAACGCATGTTTGCTTCAGCCATTTTATCTTTTGCACGTTGATCACCCTGCATTGCTTTTTCAGCAAGCTCGGTCTCTTTTTCAAGTGAAAGGAGTGGAATCTTACCAATTTCACGAAGATACATTCGAACACTATCATCTGTTATATCATCGTTATAAGCACCATTCAATAAATCTTCTTCAGTGATATCTTCTTCATCTTCAACCGCAAGGTCATCAAAATCTGGTTCGAAATCATCAAGTGAAAGAGTTGCATCCACAATGCCGTCTTCATTTAGAATTTCTTCTGGTAGTTCTTTTTTACTCTTACCTTTTACCACTATTCAGCTCCTTATTTAATTGCATAATTTCCATCAAAATCTTCATTCTCAAATTTTCATCACCTTGAATTTCAGCATCTTCGAGTTGCTCTTGAAGATTTATTTTTCGTTCTTGTAAATTTTGGGTTTTAATTTTATGAATCAAACGCTTCATTTCGTCGGTGGCACTGCCTTTTATATTTCCGAGTCGTTCGTCAGCCTTTAATAGAAGTATTTTAACATAATCATCGAAGTTTTTCAAGAGATCGAGATCATTTGATTTCAAAATTTGCAGAATTTGATTTCGCTGCTTATCGTGCAAAATATCATCTTGTAATTCACTCAACATTTCAGCAAGCTTCTGTTCTTTAATTGCAAGAGCCAACAAATCATCTTCATAAATATATTCATCAACAAATTTCTCGTCAGTTTTTTCAATTTTTATTCGCCTTTTTGGTTTAACTGGCCTAGGCTTTTCGTCGAATTTTCCGAGTAATGTTGTTTTCGAAACGCCAATTCTTTTCGAAATTTGTTCAATATAAAAATCTTTTTCCACAGGGTCATTTAAGTTTTCCACAATTTTCAGCGCTATTGTGGAAAACTCTTTTTTCCCTACAGCGGTTGCAATATTTAGCCGTTTTTCATATTGGTCAAAAATCCATTCTATCGCCGGTTGTGGTTTCGAAATTGAATCCTTCCAAAGTTCCAAATCTTTTTGAATTAATTCATCTGGGTCTTTAGCTTCACCCGCCGATTGGTTTAAGGTGATAATTGAAAGTTCCACACCAGCTTGCTGACCTAACGAAATTGCTCGCTCGGTAGCACTAACTCCAGCTTGATCGCTATCAAAACAGAGGCGAACATCATTCGAAAACCTCCCAAGAGCCTTCAAATGATGAACTGTCATTGCCGTACCAGCTGTTGCAACCACATTTTTCACACCAGCTTGATGGCTCGAAATTACATCCATATTTCCTTCAACCACAACCACAAAACCAGCTTTTCGAATTTCATTTTTTGCTTGAGAAAGGCCAAAAATGTTTGAAGATTTATCATAAAGCAAAGTTTGAGGTGTGTTTAAATATTTTGGCGCATTTGGCTCATCTTTAATAATTCGGCCGGTAAAACCAACTGGCGATCCACCCGAATCCTGCAAAGTAATCACCATTCGATTTCGAAAAATATCGCCGCCAAATCGGTTTAGCAACCCAGCATCACGAATATCGCTCATCGCAAAACCTTTTTTTAGCAAAAAGTTCGTGAGCATTTTTTGAGTATTTGGAGCAAAACCAATTTTGAACTCTTGCACAATTTCTTTCGAAAGTTTGCGATTTTTAAAAACATAGTTCAAGGCTTCTTTATTACGAACCAACATATGCTGATAAAAATTTGCACTAATTTGCAAAATTTTTCGAAGTCGTTCTTTTTTTTCAGAAATTTCTCTTGAACGCTTCGAATCAAAAGTTTCAATTTCAACGCCAGCTTTTCGCGCCAGAAATTCTAAGGCCTCGCGGAAATTCATTCCTTCAACTTCCATAATAAAACCAAAGATATCGCCGCCTTTTCCAGATGAAAAATCGTGCCAGATTTGTTTATCGGGGCTAATTATAAAACTTGGAGTTCGCTCATTTGTCCAAGGGCTAAGTGCTTTAAAATTACGCCCAGTTCGCTTGAGCTCAAGATATTCGCCAGCCAAATCTTCAATGCTTATTCTTGCTTTAATTTCATCTCTGGCATCATTCATATCTATATTTTAGCATAAAAAGCAGCCCTCATCAATCAAAAAATGGGCTGCGTTTTAGAAAATTATTTTGCTTTATGGTAGTTTTCAAGCTGTTTTGAAGATTCTGTAAGATTTTTTTCAATTTTTTCATATACTGATCTTTGCGAAGAAGGTGAAGCTTTTTTGCGTCGTACAATTAAATCTTTTACACGAATTAACTGATACGCCATTTCACGGGAATAAACTTCATCAATCGTAGCGTTCAAGAAAGCGTCATCAAGCGTTGCACTAAGTTTATCAAAAATCGCATCAGTTTGTTTTATCGCTTGCGAATTCTTTTTTGAATCTCCACGAGGAACTTCAATCTTTCGGATCTTCATAAATTCTTTCAAATCTTGCTCATTTGAACTAAGTGAAGTATTAATTCCTGCATTCACGGCCGCTAAATCTGAACTTTTAATCTTATTTTGAAAAGATTTTGTAGTTTCCTTTAATTTCGAAATATTATAATAAGCACGAATTACTGCTTGAGCATTATCGTCGCCCTTATTGCTAGTTACAATAATAAAAATCGAGAAAAATAGCGAGATTAATAATGCTGAAGCACCTAGAATTTTTCCTTTAGTCCAAAACGGAGTGGCTTTTTTAGGCGCAATCTTATTGAGATATTCAACTGTGTAAGGGTTTTCAGTTGTAGTATCTTGCGAATAATTTTGATCTGGCATTAAATTTGGAGCAACTTGCGGATTTTGAACAGGTTGATTTGGCTGAACTGGAAATTGTTGTTGATTTTGGTAATTATTTGGATATTGCGGAAAATTCTGTTGTGCACCAAAATTTTGATTTTGGCCGCCAAATTGTTGCTGTGGATTTTGGCCATTCGAAAATTGTTCATTCGGGAATTGATTGCTTGGGAATTGACCATTTTGAGCAAAATTATTCGAAAAACCACCGTAATTTTGTTGTGGTGGATAAGGATTTTGAGGATAATTATTTGGTGCACCAAAATTTTGATTTTGGCCGCCCTGATTCCAATCTTCATTCGGTTTCATATTACTTATGATTATATCACAAAAAAGTTTTTTTCGCAAAGAAAAAACCCTCGCTTTTTAGCTGACCTGACACCAAGCAGTTTAGCTAAATGGGTTAATATTAGCGAGCCAATTCGTTTAGCTCGCTTTTTTCGTTGTTTAATTTTCCGATGAAATTATAGTAAATATCAATCTAGATGATGCAGTTACGCTTCGTGCCAGTTGGCTTGTAGATTACAATCTTGTCAATCAGTTATTGCTTTATAAGATATGTGAACTCATATTTTATTAGATTACTAAATGTCATACTTCTTTTCAGAAAATTATTGACAAAATAGAACTTTTGGTGTATAATGTTAAAGTTATTCAGTAGAAGACAACAAAAAACTGCAAGTATAACTCAAGGGGATGAGATAGGGATTTGCAGTTTCATGTAAATATTTTGTTATTCTATTGTTTAGATTCTTTTCTATTTAGCACCATTCTGAGTGGTGCTTTTTATTTTTTATTTTTTCGATTTATTAAATCCATATACGCAACATCAATGTAATCTTTTTTCTTTATATTTAATTGTTCTGTTATAAGTTTAACATTTTTCTTTGCAGTTTGTATCGATTCTTTTTCAGGAATTACATATTCCAACTCGATAAAATCACCTAAGTTTTCGACCCTATCTAAGTGGAATCTGATATTATCTTTCAAAAATAACTGCCGAACCTTTTTAACTTCGCCAGTCCTACCAAGAAATACTGAAAGAATTTTATCGACAAGTTTAGGGTGTTTTATATTAAAGCGTTTATATTTCGAAAGTTTCATATCAGCAGAATTAGGGCGACTATAAAATATCAATTCGTGACTATCGTTATTTATCGTTCGCATTTTTAGCCTATAAGATTTAAGATTATAAAAAATATCACGCTGATTTAATTTTACGGGTTTATCTTGAGTTATTTTTGCAAATATCTTTTTTGTTTGTTGATAATCTTCAATTTTAGCCTTTATTTCGATATTTCGGGGCATTTTAACCTTTCATTATTACTTGTTAGTATATCTTAGCCAATCTTTTTAAATAGAATTTCTATTGATTCGTGTAGTAGAAAGTTTACGACAGTCCCTTCCTTAGCTACAATAACTTCATTGCTATTGCTCAGTTTACATTTTACCAGATCTTTGCCAATTTTTGAAGTAGATTTAGCTTGTGCTTTTGCTATTCGCTATAGAAAGAAGATGAATTTAAAGAATTGCTTATTGAATAGCGTAAAGCTCGGATGGAAGATAATAATGGATTTTTTCTTAGAATAGTTATAATTTTCATAATTGTTTACTTATTTGAAATTTGAAAAATTTAGAGATTTATTGAACTTTATTTTTGGTAGCATCTTTAGATTTATATCAGGAAAATATAATGACAGTCTATATGAATACGAAAAGAAAAAATGATAATAAATAAGATAATTTAAAAGCTAAGACAAAATCAGTCTTAGCTTTTTACGGTTGTTATAAGGTGTACGAACTCAAATTGCTTTTATACTACTGAATATCAAGTCATATTTGCAAGGTTATTTTCTATCTAAAAGAGAAACTACAAAATATATTTTACTCGCAAACCAAGCGATAACTCAAGCGAAACAAATCTCGCAATTCTTCAGCCGAAACTTGTCCTTGGCCAATAATCAAATTCCACTCACGCTCGCTCATCAACTTCGAAGGCACTACACTTTCTTTTTCACGCAAAATTCGAGCAAGCTGCGCGCCTGTTTTTATTTCAACTTTTAAAGGTTTTGAACCATCGTGAATAATTGCGAAAATTGCTTTTGGCTCTTCACTTTCTGCAATTTTCGAAAGAATCTTTTCACCAGTTTCACGCTCAAAATCGCCAAGCTCACCAGCCATTTTTTCTTGCCAATTTTTTTCTAATTTATCAAAATTAACTTCAAAAATTTCAAGTTTATTTTCCTCATCTTTTCGAACTTCTGCCGCATCAAAATTCAGCAAAAAATCTTTAATTTCACTTTGATCCATTATTTTTTTACCTTTTTTAAATAAAATTTCAACTCTTCAATCGAACCACGAATATCATCTAGCGCACGATGGTTTTCGGGCTTAGCAAAAACACGTTTAAATTTGGCGCTCATCACAACTTTCCACGCTGAAACATCCAGCATTCGATAATGCAGCATTTTTTCAAGATTTTTCCATTCTTCACGAATGAATCGGCGATCTTGGTGAATTGAATTTCCTCCCAAAAGAATTTTCTCACCTTTCGAAAGTTCTTCGGCAAAATTTTCTTCTATAAATTTAATTAAATCTGCTTCAACTTCTTGTGAATTTTTTGTGGCACGAGAATTTTGTAATTTTAAAGCATCGCGCGTTTCGCTAAAAGTATCCCAAAAATCGCCAACCATTCGGCTTTCGAGAATTTCATTTTCAACTTTTACAGCACTTTCGAAAGTGGCAATTTCATTAAAACCCCAATCTGTTGCAATTGCCGCAACTTCTAAAATTCGGTCTTTTTTAGGTTCAAGACCTGTCATTTCTAAATCAATCCAAAGAATTTTTGCGTTTTTCATTATTTAAATTATATCATTTTTTGGCAAGATAAGCAAAAACTAATCTAAAATTCCAAAATCTTCAAGCTTTTTAGCTTTCGAAATGTCGAAATCAGCAATTTTTGTGCGCCGAAGCTGTGAGCAAAACGCACCGCAACCCAAATTTTTACCCAAATCTTCTGCCAGCGAACGAATATAAGTTCCACTTGAAACGTGCGTGCGAATTTTTAAAATTGGAAAATTATAACTTAAAATTTCGAAATCAAAAATTTCAACCGTGCGTTTAGGAATTTCAAAATTCTCACCCTTTCGTGCCAAATCATAAGCACGCTTGCCATCAATTTTTATTGCGCTAAAAGCTGGCGGAGTTTGTTCAATTTTACCTAAAAAGTTAGTTTTAATTTCTTTTTCAATCTGTTCAAAAGTTGGAATTTCAAAATTCTCACATTTCGAAATCTCGCCTTCAGGATCGCCCGTGCTGGAAATTTGCCCAAGTGTAAATTCCGCCTCATACACTTTATCAAGCTTGGTAAGGCTCATTGCATTTTTAGTTTCCTTGCCGTAAAGCAAAACTAAAAGCCCAGTCGCAAAAGGATCAAGCGTACCAGTGTGGCCAACTTTAACTTTTTTACCAAATTCATCTTTAAGAATGCGACGGATTCTAGCGACCACGCCAAAGCTGGTAATTCCAGCGGGCTTATCAATTAAGATTCGCCCGCTATCGTTTTCGAAAAACGCCATTTTACATTCCTGGAATTCTGAATTGCGAAGGATCGTTAGGATAAATTTGGTCGGTCATCACTTTATTTTTACTGCTTTCGGTGCCCATTGCAGGTTGCTCCGCTGGATTTGGAATAAAATCAAAAGCTGGAATTTCTGGCGGCATTGGCATCGAGCTAAAATCTGGCATAGCTGGTGGCATTGGCATTGCAAAATCATTCGAATTTTGTGCAGGATTTTCAGTCGAGTAAGTTTGCTGACTTTCAAAATTATTTTGTGGCAAAGTCTGCGCATATTGTTCATTCGAAATCGGATTACTTGATTCAAAATTTGAAAGCGGCTGAATTGGTGTAGCTTGAGCGTAAGGCTGAGTTTCAGGAATAAAATTCTCATTCGCCTGTGACTCTTCATAAACCGCATTTTGAACTTTACCATGGCTTAAAACATAATCGTTATTTTGTGGATTTGAAGTTGCTGCAGAGTTTTCTCCACGAGAAATTCCACTTGGCTCATAAGGCTGAGCGCCCATCAAACCACTTGCAATTTGAGCATTTTCGGCTGGGTGATAATATTCATCGCCCTGATTTTGCGCTGGCTGAACATTTTGAGTTTGAATCTCTTGAGTGGTAGAAGTCTCAGCTGAATTTTGTTGTTCGAAAACTGGCGCAACTTCTGGTTGAGCAGTTTGAGATTCAATAGTTTCGAAAGTTTGTGGTTGAGTGTTTTCGGGAGTTGGGATTGAAATATCAACTTGGCGAGCTGGCTCAAAAACTTGCTCCTGAACTGGAGTTTCCGCAATAAATGCATTTGGATTTTCGAAAGGCACGCTTGGCACTGGAATTTCTGGTGCATAATTTTGAACTGGCGCCTCAACCAAGCCTTGCGTATTTTCAGGATGATTAAATTCTGAAGGAGTAGGAGTTTCAGCTGGATTCTGTTGTTCGAAAACTGGCGCAACTTCTGGTTGAGCAGTTTGAGATTCAATAGTTTCGAAAGTTTGTGGTTGAGTGTTTTCGGGAGTTGGGATTGAAATATTTTGTTCAGCCGGAGTTTCTTGGTTTTCTGATATATTTTGTGCCGAGTTCTCTTCAACTAAATTTTCATTTTGAACTTGTTCATTTTCAAGATTTTCACTTGGATTTTCGAAAATATCTTCGTTCGAATTTTCTTGCGCAAGTTCTTGATTTTGCTCAGGAGCTTCAACTTTTTCAAGCTCAGCAAAAGTATTTTCTGGTTTATTAATATTTTTTAGTTTATTTAAAGATTCTTCAAGTTCGTCTTCGGCTTGATTTTGTGAATTTTCAAAATTAGCTTTTTCTGCTTCATTTTTAGCTTCTTCATGTGCAATTACAAATGCACCGTTACGCTTTTGCTCTTTCTTTGAAGAAGATTTTTCACTCGATTTTTCTTTTTCGTTCGAAATTTCTTCTAAAGCTTCTTCCATTTTAGCATTTTTTTGCACAGCAAATTCGCCCGCTTTTTCTTCAGCTTCACGGATTTTTGAAACTACAAGTTGCTGGTCGGCGCCAGATGAAATAAGTTTTGCTGCAAGGCTCATAACTTCAGCCGTAGCTTTTGCATTCGAAAAGCGATCAGTTTCAGCAACAATTCCAGTCAAAAGAGCAGTTGCGACTGGTTGAGTAAGATTTTTCTTTCCAAGGGATTCAATAATTTGAACAGAAATTTCACTCAAAGAACTGGCGTTTTCGGCATGCCAGTGAGTTCCGTTAAGATTCGTTTGGTTTTCACCAACAGTTAAAATTCCAACTGAAGCATCATGAAAAATTCGCCCGTGCGCCGCCAAAGCCCCATCAAGGCGATCTTGGCTTTCAACATTTAAAGCCAGCACAAAATCAATGTTAAAATCACCCTGTTCAAATTCAAGGTCTTTTTCAGAAATAATTGAGCGATATGGCGTAATAAAAATTTTCACATGATCGCCAACAAGCTTATAACGAAGATGATCAGCTTTTTCTTTATTTAAAGCAATAATAAAATCACGCAAAGAATCTACCGAATTTTCGAAAGTTTTTTCTGGGCGCAAAAAAGCTAGCGCGTCGGGCATTTTACCGCTTGAAACCGCCGTCGCATGCTTGCCAGAATTATTAATTGCGAGCGTTAAAGCCAATGCTGAAGAAAGCTCATCAACACTTGGGTTATCATTTACCGCAATCAAAATACTCTCTGATTCTTTCAATTTTGCGATAATCTGCTCTTGAGCATTATTTTTTGACATTTATTGAATCCTATTGTTTATTTTTATAATTTATAGCTCTATATTAGCATAATCGCAATGAAATGTCAACAGTTTATTTGAAATACTTGCTTTTTCTTTCGAAATAATGTATAATCGATGTTGAATTGTAAATAACAACCTAAAAGAAGGAATTAAATGCCAATTATTAAATCTGCTGTAAAGCGAATGCGACAAACCGCAAAACGACGCGAACGCAACGTTGGAATTAAAAAAGATATCAAAGGTGCAGTTAAAGCTTTTGTTGCTGAACCAAGTGCAAAAAGCCTTTCAAAAGCACAAAGCGAACTTGACAAAGCTGTTAAAAAAGGTCTTATCAAGAAGAACACA
The DNA here is from genome assembly GCA_938036745.1 of uncultured bacterium. GTDB lineage: Bacteria > Patescibacteriota > Saccharimonadia > Saccharimonadales > Saccharimonadaceae > Nanogingivalis. The sequence continues at coordinate 2,909 of CALHWG010000002.1, read as the reverse complement.
GCTGCTCGCCGCAAAGCTTCTCTTGCCGCTGCTGCAAAAAAAGCTGGCGTAAAACTTGCTTAATTTGATACATTTTCGAAAATCGCTCAAAATTGGGCGGTTTTTTGTTTTCCTTTAGAAAGGTCATCAAAAAACAAAACCCGCAGAAATTTGAGGGTTATTTTATTTCTAACATTTTTTGAAAATTATTTACCAATTTGAATCACTCATCGAAAGCGACGGTTTTACTTCAAGCTCAAGCGGATTTTGCGGTTCACTCAGCACAGCTTGAAAAGCACCCAAAGTTGCCACCATCGCAGCATTATCGGTGCAAAGTTCCGGCGGAGTGAAAATTATAGGGTTTGGCAGTTTTTTCGAAACTCTCTTAATCAATTCCTCTCTTAAAGCTGAATTCGCTGCTACACCGCCCGCAATCACAACAGTTGTTGGTGCAAAATCTTCAACCGCAAGCTCAAGCTTATCGACTAAAGTTTCAACAGCTGTTTTTTGAAAACTCGCAGCGAAATCATTCTTCTGCTGTTCGTTTAATTTTGCCGCCAATTCGAAAGATGGAAAGTTAAAATCTACGCCAACCTCTTTTTGAACTGCACGCAAAACTGCTGTTTTTAATCCCGAAAAACTAAAATTATACTTCCCTTTTAAGCGAGCTTTTGGCAATTTATATTTTGAAGAATTGCCACTTAACGCTGCTTTTGAAATTGCAGGGCCGCCAGGATACGATAAGCCAAGGATTTTTGCAACTTTATCGAAAGCCTCACCAACTGCGTCATCTTGAGTTTCTCCTAAAATTTGGTAATTTCCGTGCGATTTAAATAATACAATTTGTGAATGCCCACCTGAAACCACTAATGCTAAAAATGGAAATTTCGGTGGCTCCTCGTTTAGAAAATTCGCATAAATGTGCGCTTCAACATGATGAATCGGGTAAAACGGTTTATTAAAAATTCGAGCGTAAGTTTGTGCCGTAAGCGTGCCAACCAACAACGAACCCACCAAACCAGGCGCATAAGAAACAGCGATTCCATCCAAATCTTTAAAGGAAATCCCTGCTTTCGAAAGTGCTTCTCGCACAACAGGGTTAGCGTATTCAATATGTGAACGCGCCGCCACCTCTGGAATCACTCCGCCAAATTGCGCATGAATGTCAATTTGCGAATGAATTACACTTGAAAGCAGTTTTAGCTTTGGTGAGCTTTCACGAGAAATTTTACTCGTATCAAACTCCACCACGGCCGCGGCAGTTTCATCACAAGTGCTTTCAATTCCTAAGATTTTCATAACTACCATTTTACTACTTTTTGCAAGTTTGGTCAATTTTTAAGAGTACCTATTGACTTTTATCTTAAAAATTGTATAATAGTAATGATTTAATAAATAGTTCTTTAGAAACGAGGTTTTATTATATTATGGTCACATTACGTAAGCGTATCGCTGTAGCTTTAATTATTATTCTCTTTGCTATAATTTTTATTACTTTCTCAGATGAGAATACTATTTCATTGATTACAGAAGTGAATAAGATTCTTACTGTAATAATAGTCGCAGTATCATTCGTGATACTAGCTGCTAATAAAATATTTGACAAGCATCTCATCATAGGTCCAAAAGTTGATATATTTTTGAAGATAAATAATCTACTATGGAGTATATCAATTATATTAGGATTTATATACAAAATAGAGTTTTCGTTTATATATAGAAATATCATACCTAATATAACAATGCTGGTATTCACAATCTTAATGATAGTTATTTATATTAAAGATAAAAATACATACTAGTTTCCTCAAGTCGGCAGAAGCTGACCTTTTTGTTTTCAAAAAATAAAATTCGCTCAATTTGAGCGAATTTTTATATTCTCACTTCCCTATTTTTTGAATTTTCGAACAATTTTTTTAGCAGTTGGCAAAAATGAGTTCCAGATAAAATATGTTTTCGAAATCGGAAAATCTAGTGTGCCAACCAATAAATCTTCGTGATTTGCAAAACCAGCTTTAAATTTTGAAATTCCATCATTTAAAAGGCCGTTAAAATCATATCGCTTAACTCCACGATTTTTCATTTCAATAATTGCAATCCATTTCAAAACATAATTTGCTCGTGATTTCTGCCCCGCCTCAGTTACTCCGCCATAAAGTTCAAACGCCACATCATCACTTTGAGCAAACCATAAAAATGCCACCATTTCTTGATTTTTAAGTTTTCCCGCCAAGCGTTCTTCAGCAGCCTTATACTCTTCAGAAATATTAGGGTTCTTACCTTTTTCAACAAATTCACCCTGCTCTCTTTCAATAAAAGCTCCAAAAATTGGTGAATTTTCGCCCATTTTTTTATAAAGTTCGTGATAATAATCTTTCGAATGGATCGCAAACCCTGCCCTTTTGGCAGTTTCTGTGTAAATTTGCAACGCACGATCAATTTCTTCTTTCGAAAACAACTGCCGAACTCGCACTTCTCCACCACTTTTTCGAATGTATTGTCGCGTTTTTTTACTCATTTTGGCGAGTAATTCATCTTCATTTTGCGTTAAATCAAGGATTAAAGTTCGTGGAATTAAAATTGTGTTTTTTGAGCTTCTCCAGCCGTCACGCAAGTCAAATTCACCGCTGTTCCAATCTGGTTCCATAGTTAAACAAACTGGCTTCGGCTTGATATTCTTCGAAACCCAAAGAGCAATTTCACGCGAAATGCGGGCTCGCTCGATTGGCTTTTTAGAAATCACTAAAGCACCGCGCGGAATATACGCAAAATTACGAAGTGGAAAAGGGAGTTTTCGAACCAGAATTTGCGCCGCCGCCACAATATCTGAGTGGTCATTTTTTTTGCGATCAATGTATTTTTCTTCACCATTTTTTAAAAAAACTCGCACAACTTGCCAATTTGATGATTGTGATTTTAGCTCACCCCAA
>CALHWG010000001.1 GCA_938036745.1 uncultured bacterium | reverse complement strand
TATAAAGGTAAAACAATCTCGGATGTTTTAGAAATGACAATTGATGAAGCGACGGAATTTTTCGAAAATATTCCTGCGATTCATCGAAAATTAAAAACTATTCAAGAAGTTGGCTTAGGTTATATTAAACTTGGGCAGCCTGCAACAACTTTTTCAGGCGGAGAGGCACAACGAATTAAGCTTGCTACTGAGCTCGCTCGAGCTTCAACTGGTAAAACAATGTATATCCTCGATGAGCCTACGACTGGGTTACATAATGCGGATGTAAAAAGATTGCTTTCGATTTTGAATCGTTTGGTTGATGCTGGTAATTCAATGGTAATTATTGAACATAATTTAGATGTGGTTAAAAGTGCCGATTGGTTAATCGATATGGGGCCAGAAGGTGGTGCTGGTGGTGGAACTGTTGTGGCAACCGGAACACCCGAGCAAGTTTCGAAAGTTGAAAAAAGCTGGACGGGAAAGTATCTTAAAAATATTCTTTAGGATGAATTGCCGTGTCTTTTGAAAAATAGTATAATAATGCTATAAAGTTCTTAATTTTATATTATGAAAGGAAAAAATGGCGATTTTAGTAACTGGTGGCGCAGGATTTATCGGTGCCCACACTTCAATTGAACTTCTTGAAAATAATGAAGAAGTTATAATTATTGATAATTTTGTAAATTCGAAACCTAAAGCTTTAGAGAGAATTCGTAAAATTTCGGGTAAGGATTTTAAATTTTATGAAGTTAATATTTTAAATAAAGATGGGCTTCGAAAAATTTTTCAAGAAAATAATATTGAACAAGTGATACATTTTGCAGGCTTAAAAGCAGTTAGCGAAAGTGTTGAAAAACCACTTGAATACTATAAAAATAATATTCAAGGAACAATTTCTCTTTTGGAAATTATGCTAGAGTTTAACGTCTATGATATTGTTTTTTCTTCGAGCGCAACAGTTTATGGCGACAAAAATCCAGTTCCTTATCGAGAAGAAATGCCTTGCGAAACAGCAACGAACCCTTATGGATATACTAAAGTTGTGATTGAGCATATTTTGAAAGATTTAGCAAAGGCTGATGTGCACTGGTCGATTACGATTTTGCGATATTTCAACCCAATTGGTGCGCATGAAAGCGGTTTAATTGGTGAAGATCCGCAAGGAATTCCAAATAATTTGATGCCGTATATTTCTCAAGTTGCCATTGGGAAACGAGAAAAGCTTTCAATTTTTGGCGATGATTATGAAACTCCTGATGGCACGGGCGTGCGTGACTATATTCATGTTGTTGATTTAGCTAAGGGACATTTGAGAGCATTAGAGAATAACCGTAAGAATGGTGGCGTTAAAATTTATAATCTCGGTTCAGGCTCGGGAATAAGCGTTTTGGAACTGGTTCGTGCTTTCGAAAAAGCCTCTGGCAAAAAGATTCCTTTCGAAATAACTCCGCGCCGTGCAGGCGATATTGCATTTTATTATGCTGATGTTGCTAAGGCTGAAAAAGAACTTGGTTGGAAAACAGAAAAAACACTTGAAGAAATGTGCCGAGATTCGTGGAATTGGCAAAGTAGAAATCCGAATGGATTAATCTAAGAATATTAAAAAAGTTTGTTTTCGAACAGACTTTTTTATTTTTTTTGAAAAAAGTACTTGACTTTTTAAGCTACCTTGTATAACATAGAAGTATGAAGGAACAAGAAAGTATTGAAAAATATGCTTCACAAATTTCAACCCAGATGCGAAAAGGTTTTATGGCGTTTTGCGTGCTAAAAGTTTGTGCAAAAAAACCAGTTTACACCAGCGACATCATTAAGGAATTACGTGAAGCTAAAATGGTTGTGGTCGAAGGCACAATTTATCCGTTGCTATCAAGACTGCAAAAAGATGGATTATTAAGCCATGAATGGCAAGAAAGTGAGCAAGGTCCGCCTAGAAAATATTATTCAATAACTGAATTTGGCGCTAGTGTTTGTGAAAAGGTTAGCGAAGAAATCAGCAAATTAAATAAAACAATCAGCAAACTTTAAGGAGAAATATGAAAGAAATTACAAGAATTCATTTGGCGAAAATTCCTTACGAAATTGAAATTTATGCCAAAAAGAGGCTTGAAAAATATCTAAAAGATTTAAAAATCTACTCTGGCGATGAAGATATTTTCGAAGATGTGGAAATTCGAATTACTGAAATTCTAGCGGAACTTGGTATAAAAGAAGGCGGAGTAATCACTGAAAAAGAAATTTCAAAAATTGAAGCTCAAATTGGCTCGCCAGAAGTGTTCCAAGATTTGAATTTTGATGGTGAAAATGAAGAAATTCGCATTCCAAAAATTTCAAAAAAGCTATTCCGAGACGAACAAAACGGAATGATTTCAGGTGTGGCAGCAGGATTGGCACAATATTTAAAAATTGATACGGTTTGGGTCAGGTTAGCTTTAGCGGTTATGTTTTTTGTAAGTTTTGGCGCAATTGTTCCAATTTACATTTTATCAATTCTTATCATTCCAGCAGCAAAAAATGCTAATGATATTTTGCGACTTCGCGGTGAAGTTATTACAGCAAGTGCAATTCGAGAAGTTAACGAAGAATACAATTTCGAAAAAAATGCAGCTCGAAATATGAAAATTGCTCGAATTTTTGGGATAATTTTTGGAATTTTTACAGTTTTTGCTTTTCTTGGTGGAATCCTAGCGATGTTTTTTGGAAACTGGGCATTAATGCAAATTGGCGAAATGGCTAATTTTGCCAACGCAAAGAATGCTGCAACTGGTATAATAATTTCAGCAAATATAATGGGAGTTTCTTATTTGATTTTTACGGCTTTTATTGCAAAAATGCTGTTTAAATTGAAGGCTTCGAAAATTGATATCATAGCAATTATCGTTTCGGTGGTAGTTGCTTTAGGTGGAATTTTGGGATCGATTTCTTTTACCACAATTTTACGCGATAAGGCTAATGAAAAGGTTTCGAAAAGTTTAGTCTCTGAACAAATTAAAATTAATTCTGAAAAAATGAAAAGTGTTAAAAAACTAAAAGTCGATTCTTCAGTTTCTGTTTTCTATCACATTTCAGATGAGCAAAAAATTGAATTTACACATATGAATTTTCGAAAACATAATTTGAAAGTTGATTTTGAAGGAGAAACTTTGAAATTGAGCTTAAACAATGTTCCGCAAAATCTATATTTTGGTGGATTAGGATATGAAGAAATTAATATTTATGGCCCAGAACTAAATGAAATTGATGTAACTTCAAATTCGAACGTAAATTATTTTGCGAAAGACGCTGAGAATATGAAAGTAAAAATGAATGGCGGCTCAGTTTATTTTGAAAATTCAGCCAAAATTACAAATTTAGAGATTTCGAAAGGTGAATATGGCGTATTTTCAGGAAAACACATTGATGTTTTGAACTTAACATTAAAATCGAATAGTGGAAGTGTTGAACTAAATAATGTTGAAAATGCAAATGTTAAAACTAAAAATTGTAGTTTTAATAGTCCAAAAGTCACTCGTTTGAAAGCTCGCGCAAAAAATGTAAAAGTGAATGATTATGATTTTAACGAGAATACTAAAGGCCAATGCTTTTATCTTGAAAGTTTAGATAGGAATGAATTTTAATTAAAGGAGGAATATGATTGAAGTTCGAAATATTTCAAAAATTTATGGCAAAAAGAAGAACCTTTTTCAGGCATTAAAAGATGTGAGTTTCAAGATTGAAAATGGCTCAAGTGTGGCGATTATTGGGAAATCGGGAAGTGGAAAATCAACACTGATTCATGCAATGAGTGGCCTGGACGCTCCAGAAAAAGGTGAAGTTTTAATGGATGGAGTAAATATTTTATCAATGAATCAAAAGAAGATTGATAAATTTCGTTCAAAAAAAATGGGATTTATTTTTCAAAGCTTTTTTGTGCAGGGAAATGAAACTTGTTTCGAAAATGTGAGTTTACCGCTTGAAATTGCTGAAGAACCAATTTTTCGAAGGAAAGAAATTGTAGAAGACGCCCTAAAAGCGGTTGGTTTGAAAGATAAAATCAAAACACCAGCTCGTGACCTTTCGGGTGGGCAGAAACAGCGTCTTGCGATTGCACGAGCAATTGTAAACTCGCCAGAAATAATTTTTGCGGATGAACCAACGGGAAATTTGGACTCCGCCACTAGTGAAAAAATTGAAAAATTACTTTTTGAATATAATAAAAAGTCGGGTGCAACGCTATTTATTATTACTCATGATGAAGAATTGGCAGAAAAATGTGATATTCGGATTCGAATAAAAGATGGCGAAATAGAGCATATTGAAGGAGTTAAAAATGCGTAGAGTTGATATTATTAAGCGAGCTGGAAAAAATATTCGTTTAGCAAAAGGGCGAACAATTTTGACAAGTTTGGCAATTGCGGTTGGTGCGACAACTGTTGCACTCGCAATTGCAGCTGGAAAGGGTGGCAATGCTTATGTTGAAAGTTTAGCCAATAAATTAGGTGATCAGAATGCTTTAACTATCTCGCGATTAATTAAGAATAAAAAAGACCCTTATGCGCCAAATAAGGTTGAATCAACTCGTGAAGATGCTGCCAAAAAGAAAGCTGAAATTGACGCTGAGAGCCACTCATTTAAGAAAGAAGATTTAGATAAAATTTTAAAAATTAAAGGTGTTCGAAATGTCTCTCCAGCAGTTCCTGTAAAAATTGAGACTGTTCAGTCTGAAAATGGAGTAAAATATGACGGATATGTTGCCACTAAAAATGACGAACAAGAGATGGGGATTTCAGCTGGAAAACTCAGTAAAAACAATCAAATTGATAATGGAAAAGTTATCGCGCCAAAAGCTTATGTTGAACCTTTTGGAGGTAAAAATCCTGCTGATATTGTGGGTAAAAAAGTAGTTTTCGAAATGAAAGACGCGGAAGGCAAAACTTTCGAAAAGACTTTTGAAATTCAAGCAGTTGATGCCGGAAAAACGGATACTAACTTTAACTATCACGGAAATTTCTGGATGAATAATAGTGATGGTTTGGAAATTGCGAAAAAGCAAAATTCTGGTGAAATGCGGTTTTATAGTGCGAGCGTAACAACCGACGGCACACGAAAAGTTGATGAAATTAAAAAGGAAATTACGGCATTAAACGGCGGTGAATTTTATCAAGTTTCTACTTTTGCAGACGATAAAGCAACGGTTCAAACAGCAATTAATGTTATGGCAGCGGGTCTTGCTGGATTTGGATTTTTGACACTTCTTGCTTCAGCTTTTGGAATTATTAACACGCAATATATTTCAGTTTTAGAGCGAACTTCACAAATTGGTTTGATGAAATCGCTCGGAATGCGAAAGAGTGATGTTTCGAAACTTTTTAGATACGAAGCAGCACTGATTGGTTTATTTGGTGGAATTATTGGAATTGTTGTAGCGTATGGAATTACTTTCTTAAACCCTGTAATCAGTAGTGTCTTAAAACTACAAAAAACTTCTGGCGTAGATACGAATTTGCTTCAACCAGATTTATTCGCTTGGATTTTATTGGTAGTTGGTTTGATGTTACTTTCGGTGATTTCTGGATTCTTACCAGCACGAAAAGCGGCAAAGATGAACCCAATTGAGGCTCTTCGAACTGAATAGAGATAATAAAAATCGGCTCATTAAAAAAGTGGGCCGATTTTTCTGAAAAAATAGAAAAAAAGTCTTGAAATTATTAAAAAACTCGTGTATAATAAGATTATTATTCCGGCATAGCTCAGTGGTAGAGCGGTTGGCTGTTAACCAATAGGTCGCTGG